>JAFMBU010000001.1 GCA_017858295.1 Porticoccaceae bacterium
TAACTTCGTAGGGCTTGGCGCTGGTGGCCACATCAAAGTCTTTCGGTTTAAGGCCGATTAGAAGGTCGCGGACACAGCCACCTACAACATAGGCTTCAAACCCGGCCTTCTGTAAAACGTCGACGACTTTATACGCGTCGCGGTTGATCATATCCGCAGAAAGGCAGTGTTGACCGTCGCCAAAAATTTGCGGGCCAGAAGCACTTTTTGATGATTTATCTCGCTGGAAGAACTTACTTATGCGTTTCAGCATTAAGTGATTGCCGATTAGGTTGTTATTAGAACTATGAGTTTAACAGAGGAACCAACTCTACGGGAGACTAAAGCGACCTTTGATGGCAGTTAGTCGCTGTGCAGCTCATCGCCCTTTTTACGACTGATACCCAGTTTATTGCGTCGCTCCCAAAGGCTCTTACGGCTGATGCCGAGCTTCTTGGCGAGATCTGTCTCGCTCATATTTTCTTGGTTTTCGAGAACGAAGCGGGTGAAATAATCTTCCAGCGATAGGCCTGCGGGGGCGTCGTAATCCTGGGTGAGACTCTGATCAACTGAGCCTGCACTAATACGTTTTATACCTTGCGTAGGTCTGGGGGCTATTTCTCCAAGGCCGATAAGCTCAGCATCAATCGGTTCTCCTGGGGTGGCCATAATCACTGCCTGTTGCAATGTGTTTTTTAACTGCCGCAGGTTGCCCGGCCACTGATAGTCCACCAGAGCCTGAGTGGCTTCTTCAGTTAGTCCCGAGCTGACATCGTCAAAGTGCACCAGAATTGCCTGAGCAATCGCAGGGATATCTGTGCTCCGTTGGCGCAAAGTGGGCATGGCTATGCTGACTACATCAATCTCATAGTAGAGATCTTTGCGAAATAGATTGGCTAGGCAGAGTTTTTCTAAATCCTGATCCGAGGAGCAGATAAAGCGACATTGACTAGTTTGCATTACTCTCAATAACAGCGCCTGCAGAGGGGCTGCCAATTCGGCGATATTATTCAGAAAAAGGGTTGTGCTTGAACTGCTGGCATCGAGCTGGCTGACAAACTCAGCCTCTTTGATGCCGGCGCAGTTAATGTTGATAAATCGTTGCCGAGTGGACTTTTTGCCGTTGTGGATAGCCAGTGCCAGAGCGGATTTACCGCAGCCAGTTTCACCCTGAATTAGGATTGGCAGATCGGAGGCTGCGACTTTGGGGATCACGCGGGTGACTTTTTTGATCGCGTCACTGGACCCCAGAAGCGCTATATCCCCCAATGTTTTCGCCGCTACAGCTCGGTGTTTCGAGGCGCTGAGAATACGCCGAACCGCTAGCAGCATCTCGTCGTGATCAAAGGGTTTGGAAATATAGTCCACAGCGCCTTGGCGCATGGTGTCAACTGCTGAGCGCAGACTGGCATAGCTGGTCATAATCAGAACTGGCACTGGATCGACCATTTTAATTAGATCGGTTCCCAGCTGCCCGGGGAGGCGCAGGTCGCTGATAATCAGTGCGAAGTCGTTGAAATCAACGTTTTCACTGGCAGCTTTGATGCTCACCGCATCACTGACATCGTAGTCATGGCGCTCGAGTAATTTGCGCAGGGAGATACGAATGATCTCTTCGTCTTCGACAATCAGAATCTGATCTCTGTGGGGCGCATTGCTCATAGATATTTTGTGTGGTCTCGGGGATGGCGCATATTGTTACCTTGAAGCACTGCTGACACAAGCAACTTCAACGCAGTTAATCCGGTTTAGGTTTTATTTAGGTCAAAGAGTAATTCTGCAGTAGTGCCACGGTCACTATTTTTTGCTGGGCTCGACAGGTTGATTTCACCGCGAAGATTTTTCACTAGGTTGAACACCATCCAGAGTCCCAAACCAGTACCTTGGCCCGGTTCTTTAGAGGTGATAAAGGGTTCGAATAGCTGATCCTTGATTGGCTCAGCAATACCGCTGCCCTGATCGCTGATCATGATCCGCAACTTCGATCCATCGGGCTGGCAGCTGATTTCGATGGGGCTGCCATCGCTGGTGGCGTCCCGGGCATTGCCCAGCAGGTTGAGAAAAATCTGTACCAGTTGACGGTGGTCACTGACAATTTTTATGTCGGCATCGATTAGGCAGACAAACTGTTCTCTGTGCTGCTCTTTGGTCAGGCTGAGTATCTGTATGGCTTCTTCGGCGGCATAGAGCACCGAGACGGGTTGCAGTTGATCATGGTAGGTTTCATCGCCACGGGAGAAGTTGATCAGCGACTGCACAATCACATTGATGCGATCGGTCTGCGACAGAATCAGCTCCGCCGAGGTTTCGATTTCTGCAGCCTCAGTTTCATGTTGCAAGTTCTGCGCGATGCAGGCGATTCCGGTGACCGGATTGCCAATCTCATGGGCGACCCCAGCAGCCAGTCGTCCCACCGAGGCCAAGCGCTCATTGTTGATATAATTTTGGATTAATAACACTGACTTGGATTGGTCTTCCACCAGCAGGATTAAATCGTCATCAGGGCTTATGGCGGTGGATTTTTGCAGGCCAAACCATTGGGTTTTACCCGCCACTTCTAGCTCCACACTGTCCTTGCTGGATTCGCCTTCCTCTAAAAAGGAGCTGATTGCAGACTGCCAGGGTTCGGGCAGATCGCTGATCAGGCTGCCGGCCACCATCTCGCTATCGATGCCGGTATAGCGGGCCATGGAACTATTCCATTTGATAATCTCGCCGCCCTGTCCTAGGGCAATAATGCCGATCGGCAGATTGTCGAGAATTTCTCGGTGATGCATACGCAGCTTGTTCAACTCGCTGGCGATACCGGTGAGGCGATCTCCTTCAATGGCGAGTACAGATTCGATCAAATAGATATCATCGGGCTCGGGGCGGGTTGGTGTCTCCAGGGGCAGCGCCTGCTCCATCATCTTATAGGCCGCCAATACACCAAAATTGAGGGTCAGGGACGAGTAGAGGCTGTCGCGGAGTTTGCGCAGTGCTGCAGGGCGGGTTTCACTGGGTTCAAGATCCAGCTTATTCAGTGCTCGGTCAACCTCCGCATCTGCTTCACTGCCGAGCAATCTACGCAGGCTGACGCGCATCTGCTCAACTGAATTGTGGCTTAGCTGGACCCGAGCGGGAATATAGATATTGTCCACCATGCACAGTCGGGCAAAGGACTGCTGTTCCTTGTCCATTGGGCTGAGTATGGAAAAAACGGCACACAGAAAGATATTCACCATCAGTGCTTCAAAGGCCCAGGTCTGCCAGTTTTCCATACCAAAGACCAGCACCACATCGGTCCCCGGCAGCTGCCAGCTCCATTCGCCAAACAGCATTGGCAGGGCCAGTGCGGCGAGCCATAGAGAGACGCCGCCAATCAATCCGGCGATCACGCCATTGCGATTGATTTTTGGCAGATAGATGGCGGCCAGCATGGCCGGTGTTAACTGTGCCAGTCCGGCAAATCCCACTAGGTAGAGATCGGTGATGCTGCGGGCTTTAATAATATGGCTGAGTAGCGCGGCGGCAATAATTAGTCCGGTTGAAATTCCCAATAGGCGCAGATTAATCCAGCCGCTTAGATAAGGCTGCTTATGCAGCGCTTTAGTGGGCAAGATAAAACTATTGAGCACCATTTTAGCCAGCATGGTCGACATATTGCACAGCAGCCCAATAGCCACCAGCACAATACTCGCCGCGGCAAGTCCTGCTGCTATGGGGTGTTGACTGAGTGCCGGAATGGCAAATAGATAATCTTGGAGTGGTGATGAGGATTGCATTGCAATACCAGACCACAGCAACGGAAAGAGGGTAATGCTCGCCAGCAGCATCAACAGTGGGTAGGCCCAAGAGGTTATCCCGGCCTGGTTATCGGAAATATGCTCGGATATAACAATGCTAAAGTTCACCGGCAGGGCGAAACTGGCTGCGAGGAAAATAACAAATAGGCTATATGAGGAATCCATGCGCTGGACGATTAAGCGCTGGCCGCTGCTGACAACCCATTGGTTCATTTCGCTGACACCGCCAAAAATGGATTGCACCGAAACCCAAGCTGAGGTTGCCAGTGCCAAGAGCAGTAGAAAGCCGGCTGCAGCCATCACCCAGCGGAGACTGCGTGCCATGCCTTGGTTAATCGCGCTCCAATTAATAAGAATAATAATCGAGACAATAATCAGCCTAAACAACCATTTATCAGTCTCGAAGAGAAAGTCATGAACTGAGGAAAGTGCCAGTAATTGGCCGAGAAACAACGGCATGGTGACGATAATTAGGCTGCTACAGGCAATCACTGCGATAGCTCTGCCGCGAAAACGGAAGGTCAGGAAATCCACCAGGGAGGCAAAGCGGATAATCTCATTGAGCCTGCGGATGGGGTAAAAAATCAGCGGCGAGAAGAGAAATACCATAGTGAAGGCAAATAGTGCCAGCACCACACTAAAGCCATAGCGGCCAGCCATCTCGATGGTACCAGTGGCCAGCAACGCGCCAGTACCGGCAAATAGCGCTAACACCAAAATCAGATTTTGGCTTCTCGCACCACCATAAACCGCGAGCAAATAGGCGCCCAGGGTACTGGCAATCAAAAAGCCAATGGCGATGAGGGTTATATCAAGACTCATCGGATTTCCTGTGGCGTTGCAGTATGTAAGCGGCGAAGACAATCAGCGCCCAGACCACAAAAGGTCTAAACCAGCTACTCTGAGGTTCCACAGCCCATCGCGATGCCAGGGGCACGACGACACTGCTGAGAAAGATTAAAACCGCAACTAATCGGTAGTTAAGCATTTACGAGCTCGTTGATAAGACTTAAAGATAAGATGACCGCGATGGTATGCAAGCTTGCCTGGCAAAGCAAACCGCTTGTTCCCTTGGGTTGCTGCTTGGCTAGGGTGCTATGCAGTCCCGGGTGCGGGGATCTCGGCGCAGCTGGGAATCCTTGCCAATGCCCAATTGTCGATTGCCCAGCTGAGAATAGTGGCACTGTCTTCACTGCGCAGTTCAGCCGGGGGAGCCTGTTGCAGCCAATCGAGAGCTAACCAGAGATTGCTGGATTCCTCTCCTGGCACTAGGGCGGGGGCATGATTTTGCTTGCTCAGCTTCTGCCCTTCGGCATTGATCGCTAGGGGCAAATGGCCGTATTGCACTGCCGGCCTGTGTTCGGCACTAGTGTTCAAACAGCGCTGCAAATAGAGCTGTCTGGGGGTTGAGTCAAGCAGATCTGAGCCGCGAATAATATGGCTGATATTTTGAAACAGATCGTCGACAGTGACGGCAAGTTGATAGGAGAACAGTCGGTCGCGCCGCCGAATAACAAAGTCGCCCACCTGGCTGCAGAGGTTTTGTCGGTAGGCACCCATGATTAAATCATCAAAGGCGATTATTGAATCAGTGCCATGCTCAGACAATCTCAGGCGAGTGGCGGAGTCGGAACTAATATGACGCTGGTGACAGCGACCGTCATAAATACCGCCGAGCTCTGAGACTCTTTGACGATTGCAGTCGCAGTTATAGCTCAAGCCGTCGCTGCGCAATTGTGCCAATGCAGCGTTATAGGCATCACTGCGCTGGCTTTGATAGAGCAGGTCGCCATCCCAGAGCAAGCCGTGGGACTCCAGTTGTTTGAGAATGGTTGTGGTGGCGCCGAGAATTTCTCGAGGAGGATCTATATCTTCAATTCTAACTAACCACTGACCCTGATGATGGCGCGCGTCGAGGAAGCTAGCCAGGGCACAGACGAGAGAACCAAAATGGAGGGGCCCGGTGGGCGAGGGTGCAAAGCGGCCAATATAGGCTGAGGGGTTCATCGTTTGACCAGATGCAGTTGACTGACTATTGGCGGATAACTATATCGCAATTAGATCGCGCAAACAGTCAGCAACTGAGCCGACGGCTGTTTAGCCGCCGGTGATCTGTCTTTCTTTGATTTCATCTAGAGTCTTGCAGTCGACGCAAAGGTCGGCGGTAGGGCGTGCTTCGAGTCGGCGAATGCCTATGTCTACGCCGCACTGGTCACAGAAGCCGTAGTCGTCTTCCTCGACGCGCACTAAAGTCTTGTCGATTTTCTTGATCAACTTGCGCTCGCGATCACGGGTACGCAGCTCAAGACTGAATTCTTCTTCTTGAGTGGCGCGATCGGCAGGATCGGGGAAGTTGGCTGCTTCATCTTTCATATGCATAACAGTGCGGTCGACTTCTTCCATCAACTCACGGCGCCATGCCTTGAGAATATTTTTGAAGTGCTCGCGCTGCTTTTCATTCATGTACTCTTCATTTTTAGTCTCTACATAAGGAGAGAGACCATGAAGGGTTGCAGATCCAGCGGGAACTGTCTTAGCTTTAGTTTTTGCTGTTGCCATCTCTAACGTCCACGGTTAAATTTCAGACCCTAAAATACAGGACGTGAGTTTATAGAGATATTGAGCCAATTTTTCAAGTTAAATTTACCTTTGGCTGCTATTAAACTCTCTTTATCTGCATCTTGGGTCAATTAAGCGCCACATTGGTGCGCATGGGCTGTAATCAGTTACTTTTAGCGCAATCTTGTTACAGGGACTAAAAAATTTTATACCTTCTATTCATAACATAAACCGGTAACATTGCCACTTTAAGACGGAAAAATAATGATTCCATGCACATAACTCCCGCGCTGCTCTCAGGCACCTTTATCAAGCGCTATAAACGCTTCTTTACCGATATCCGTAGCGCCGATGGCGAGGTGATTACGGTGCACTGCCCGAATACCGGATCGATGAAAAATTGTCAGGTGGAGGGCTCCCCCTGTTGGTACTCTCTGTCGAATAACCCGAAGCGCAAATTGGCCGGTACACTGGAAATTGTTACCAGTGCCTATGGCAATTTGGCGGGGGTGAATACTGGCCGGCCCAATCATCTGGTGCGAGAGGCGATTGAGAGTGATCTTATTCCCGAATTGCGCGGCTACAGTAGTCTGCGCACCGAAGTGCGCTACGGCGAGGAGAAGAGTCGTATCGATCTGTTGCTTGAGGGTGGTGAGTGCGATAGTCAGTCTGGAAAGCAAATGGCTTGTTGCTATGTGGAAGTCAAAAACGTCACCCTAGATTGCGGTGATGGCCGCGCCCAGTTTCCCGATTCAGTGACCACCCGCGGCAGCAAACATTTACGTGAACTGATGGCCATGGTGGCAGCCGGTCACCGGGCGGTGCTGTTTTTCTGTGTCCAGTTGAGTGGTGTCGAAGAGGTGTCCGTTGCGGCTCATATTGATCCGGTATATGCCGAGACTTTAACCGCGGCGATTGCCGCTGGGGTCGAGGTGATTGTCTGGCAGGCGGATATGGCCCATAACTGCATTAGCCTGCAGCGGCCGTTGCAGCTAGCCCTCTAGTCGAGATCCCGCAGCGCAGCTTCACGTAGGTTAACCAGCCGGGCAGGTAGAGGCTGATCAGCGGCAATAAAATATTGATCGCCATCCTGTTTGAGGGCTATGGGAGTAAGGTGGTCGCCGACACAGGGTCCGCCAATACACTCACCGCTATCAATTTGGAAAAGTGCGCCATGGGCGGAGCACTGCAGTAGTGCTCCGTCCAGATCGAGGAACTTCCCTGGCATCCAATTCAGTGGAATGCCCATATGGGGGCAGCTATTCCAGTAGGCATGGAGTTGATTGTCCTGACGAATAGCAAATAGCTTACGTTCATCAATCTCCAGTTCAACACTCTGTAACTCTTCGAGATCACTGAGTTGGCAGAGAAAGTAATCTCGCTCAACTGACTGCTGATTATTGTCCAAAGCGCAGTGCCTCGATTCGTTCTTCCAATGGTGGATGAGTCATAAATAGTCTCGAGGGTCGCTTTTTCCAGCCGGAGGAGATACCAAAGGCGGTCATAGTGTCGGGCATCTGATTTTCAACCTGAGCTGCGCTCTCTTGCTGAAGTCTCTGCAGGGCCTTGATCATGGCACCGCGTCCCGCCAGTGAGGCGCCCGCCGCATCGGCATAAAATTCACGGCGCCGAGAAAACCACATGACGATAGTAGAGGCGAGAATGCCGAGGAATATCTCAGCAACAATAGTGGTGATCCAATAGCCCAAACCCAAGCCGCGCTGATTTTTCAGTACCACGCGATCGACAAAAAAACCGATTAGGCGGGCAAAGAACATCACAAAGGTGTTAACCACCCCCTGCACCAAACTCAGGGTGATCATATCGCCATTGGCCACATGTCCGATTTCATGGGCCAGTACAGCCTTGGCTTCATCTCGGTCAAAGCGCGCCAGCAGGCCGGCACTAACAGCCACAAGGGCCTTGTTTCGATTCCAACCGGTGGCAAAGGCATTCGACTGCTGAGCGGGAAAGATACCCACTTCAGGCATGCCTATATCGGCCTTCTTGGCCAGTTCTGCCACGGTGCTTACCAACCAGCGCTCTTGTTCATTGGCGGGTTGTTGAATAATTTTTGTCTTGGTGGACATTTTGGCCATAAATTTGGACAACAGCAGCGAGACAAAGGAGCCGATAAAGCCAAACACCGCACAGAAGATCAACAGTGAGGTTAAATTGAGATCGACACCATTATCCGCGAGTATGCTGTTGACCCCGAGCAGGCTCAGGGAGATGCTGGCGACAATAATAATTGCCAGGTTGGTCAGTAAAAACAAACCTATCCTTAACACGTAAATACCTCATTAGATGGTTGATGGCTGAACTTGATTGCCGGACTGGCTATGTCTGTATATTTGAGGTCAAAGCCCCAGATTTCAATGGTGACAAACATTCTATGCCAAAGTGCATGAACAAAGTACCACCTTGAGGGGCAAATGCTCCTTTACTTATAGGTTACAGCGCAGGTATAAACACTGCTATGCAGGATCATATGAAAATAGACTCAGAGCGCCTAACCGGCAGCACCCAGAGCCACTTAGTGGAATGGTCTGGCATGCTGGTGCAGAGTGCCGTGGTTGAGCCTTTGGCGCAGCTCTGCCAGCAAGCGACCGAACAGGGTTTTGATCTGCGTCTGTGCAGCAGCTTCCGCAGTTTTGATCGACAGTTAAAAATTTGGAATCACAAACTCAGTGGGTTGCGTCCGGTCTTAGATGACAGTGGCGCGCGTTTGGATTTGACTCAGATGACAGAGTGGCAGCAGATTCAGGCGGTGATGCGCTGGTCTGCCCTGCCCGGGGCTTCTCGCCACCACTGGGGAACGGATTTTGATATCTATGATGCCGCTGCAGTGGATGCCGACTATCAGATTCAGCTAGTGCCTGAAGAAGTTGAGGGCAGCGGTGTGTTTGCGCCATTCCACGATTGGCTAGATAGTTCGGTGTTAGCGGCGGCTGGTTTTTATCGGCCCTATGCAAAGGACTTGGGCGGTATTGCTCCGGAGCGCTGGCATATCAGTTATAGGCCTGTGGCAGAACATTATGCTGCACAGCTCACCGTGGAGGTGCTTGCCGAACGGCTCGCCAGTGCAGATATGGTTTACAAAGAAACAGTGCTCAACCATCTGGATGAGCTTTTTCAACGCTATATAAGTGTTAATAATTAACTGAATAACCGCCAAGTGAATAAATAGGAAAAGTAATAGATGATCGCCGACGATCCACTGTGGGAAATGATATGCACTGAAGCACGGCAGACCGCTGCTAAAGAACCTTTGATGAGCGGGTTTTTTGATGCTGCGATTTTGAGTCATCAGAATTTGACTCAGGCCCTGTGCTTTAATCTGTCTCAACAGTTACACAGCTCGGTCATGTCTGCCGCAGCGGTTGCAGAGGTTTTGGCTGAGGCCATGGCCAGTGATGGTGCGATCTGTGATGCAGCTCGCACAGATATCCATGCCTGTTTCGATCGTGATCCCGCCTGCGACAATCATTTTATGCCTATACTTTATTTCAAGGGTTTTCAGGCTTTGCAGCTTTATAGAGTAGCTCACTGGTTGTGGCTTCAAGGGCGCAACCATTTGGCGCTCTATCTTCAGAGCCAAATATCCGAGGTGTTTGCTGTGGATATTCACCCCGGAGCGCAAATCGGCAGTGGCATTATGATCGACCACGCCAGCGGGTTGGTCATAGGAGAAACCGCCATTGTCGGCAACGACGTGTCTATATTGCACTCCGTGACACTGGGGGGCAGTGGCTGCATTAAAGGCAGTCGCCACCCAACCATTGGCAATGGTGTGATGATTTCCGCCGGGGCCAAAATTCTTGGCAATGTGATGGTCGGCGACGGCGTTAAAATTGGTGCCGGTAGTTTGGTACTTGAGTCGGTGCCGCCCCATGTCACAGTAGCTGGCGTACCGGCCAAGATTGTCGGCGCGCCGAGAGAAGCGGCGCCTGCTCTGGAAATGGATCAGTACTTGAGTGACAGCCCTTAGCGAGAAAGCTAAAAAGGCTGTGATAAAAGAGCACAGGAGATATAGCTAGGCCGTCGCACTACAACCAGGAGGTTGAATAATGACCGACAAGGATTTGCCTAAAAGTCAGACGGAAGGAAACCCTGAGACGGATGTCTTTGATTTGGTGTTTCGCGGTGAGATTGTCCAGGGCAATAGTCTAGAAGAGGTTAAGCGGCGCGTTGCCGCCAGTTTTAATCTAGACCCCGCCGCCGCTGACCAGCTCTTTTCAGGAACGCCAGTGCGGCTTAAACGCAGCGTCGATAAAGTGACCGCCGAGCGTCTTCTGCAGCGCTTAAATGATGTTGGCGCGATTGCAGTGATAGTGCCTAATTCACCAGAAACTGAACCTACTCAGCAGGATCCATTGTCTCTAGCGCCCCTGGGCAGTAATGTCACTGATGGTGCTGAAAAGGGAAAGGCGAAAGCGGTATTTTCGGCTTCGCTGGATCATCTCAGTCTCGAGCCTGTTGGAACCAGAATGGTTAAAGAGACTGAAGTGCCGCCGGTGAAAACGCTCGATCTTGATACCTCAAAATTCTCACTTGAGTAGTTCAAAGAGCTTTTAGAGACAGATTGTCGCCAGATGCTGAATCTGTTTTTCGAGCAACATTTGGCGCCCTTCAGGAAAACCCTGTAAGACAAAACAATTCTCTTTAAACGGCAGAAAGCGGGCGATCGACGATAACTGTTCTATATCAAACTCTGTCGATTGCACGGCAATTGTGTCTTTCTCAAGTTCATCGGCGAGGCTGGCGGTAGCACTTTTTAGTTTGTCGAGGCCTTCGTGGTGACGGAACAGTGGTGCCGACTGCAGGTTGTCACTGCACAGCGCCCAGCAGATTTCTAGGTCAATCCCCAGTTCTTCTGAGAGCCGCTCAAGCACCTGTTGCAGGGAGTAGATCGCCATTAGGCATATAAGTAAGTGCTGCTTCGATACCTGGGTCGAGCGAATATAAAAATTGATGCTACCACTGCCACCCTCAATGCGCTGGCCAGCGTAGAGCTCTAATGTTCGCAGTGTGCAGTAATCAATTTTTTCAAATAGTTGGGTCAAATTTTGGCGGTTGAGCTGACTCTCGAGGCGATGTCGATTCTTGATTGTTGCGGTAATCAGTGAGCAGTAATAGCCGGTATCCGAAAGTCCCTCATCGCTGCTTGTTGAAAGCAGCGGCTGCAGGCGCAGTTCTAATGAAGCCATTTCGTCGTCGAGGCTTTCAGAGCTGCCGGGCAGACGGTTGGTCAGCATTCGCAGGCGTCGGGACAGTTGCTCGGCAAAGCGGAAACAGCCATAGCAGCTAAGCAATGTGAAAACCGCCCACATTAGCAACCAGTTGCTGACCACTTGGCTGTGGCGCTGTTGGATAGCCTGACTGTCGACGCTGATCAGTACTTTGCCGGCCTGGGTGTCCTGAAGCGCGATATTGCGACTGAAGCTGACCGCTATAGCGGTCTCTGGTACTGGCTTTTTGCTCTGTGCTACCAGCTGACCGCCTATATCATAGACACTGGCATCGAGGATGATTGGATCTTCGGTAACATTCTGCAGAGCCACCTGAATACTGATACTGTCGCCGTTAAACAGGGGGCCACGAACCAGTTCAACCAGTTGGTTGATGGTTAGATCGCCTTTTTCTTGCAGCGTTTCTTGGCTCAACTTGCTGGCGTGACTGGTTAGCAGGGCCCAGCCACATAGGCCGAAAAGTAGGCAGGCGGACAGTGCCAGTGCGGGTATTTTTTTAGCCAGGGAGTATTGGCGGTGCATCCCGAAGTCCTTAAAAAGAGCCTGATTGAAATATATTTGCCGCGCATTCTATCCTATTGCTCAGGCTTTTATATAATAGCGCCCTTAAAATAACTATGGCCACAATCTGTGAAGCAACTATTTCTGATTAATGTGTGGGGGCAAGACAAGCCTGGTGTCACTCGTGTTGTGACTGAGGTGTTGTCCACCTTCGAGGTTACTGTGCTCGATATTGGTCAGGCGGTGATTCACGACCAGCTCAATTTGGGTATTCTCGCGGCAGTGCCGGCCAGTAAAGATTCGGAGGCCTTAGTCAAGGCTGTACAGCGCAGCCTGCTGGCTCTTGAGATGCAGGTGATGTTCTCGCCAATCACTGAGCAGCGCTACCAAAGCTGGGTCGCCCAGCAGGGCAAGGCGCGCTATATAGTGACACTGCTAGCGCGCAAAATTGAGCCTGAGCACTTAGCGGCTGTGGCCACAGTGACCAGCGAATACGACCTTAATATTGATAAGATTGTGCGCCTTTCCGGGCGTATGGAGCTCGACGAAAGTGAGCAGTTGGGACGTGCCTGCGTGGAATTCTCCGTCCGTGGCGAGCCCAAGGATGCGGTGCAGTTTAAGAGCGCGCTGCTGGAGTTGGCCAGTCAATATGATATTGACATCGCCTATCAGGAAGACAATATCTTTCGTCGCAATCGCCGGTTAGTGGTATTTGATATGGACTCCACGCTGATCGATGCTGAGGTAATTGATGAGCTGGCCCATGAGGCCGGTGTCGGCGATCAGGTTGCTGCAATTACCGAGGCGGCGATGCAGGGTGAGATCGACTTTAAAGCCAGCTTTACTCAGCGCATGGCGCTGCTCAAGGGATTAGATGCCAGTGTGTTGCAATCGGTGGCCGAGCGCCTGCGCTTAAACGAAGGTGCTGAGCACCTTATTTCGACACTGAAAAAGCTCGGTTTTAAAACCGCCATTGTCTCTGGAGGTTTCACCTTTTTTGGCGAGTACTTGCAGCAGCGTCTTGGTGTTGACTATGTCTATGCCAATCAGCTGGATGTTGAAGATGGGCTGGTAACCGGCCGGGTAACAGGTGAAATTATTGACGGTCAGCGCAAGGCTGAGTTGCTGCGTCAAATCGCCGAGCGGGAAGGTCTGATGCTGCAGCAGGTAATTGCAGTGGGAGATGGAGCCAATGACCTGCCGATGCTTAGCATCGCTGGTCTGGGTATCGCTTTTCGTGCCAAGCCTCTGGTCAAGGCCTCAGCTAAGCAGTCCATCTCCAATCTGGGCTTGGATGGCATTCTCTACCTGCTCGGATACAGTGATAAAGATACGCTTATTCTTGATTGAAGCAGGTAAAGATCAGCTTGTGGTATCAGGGCCCCTCTGAGAAATCGTAGTCCATGGTAAACGATGGCTCGTTAATATAGTGGCCCTGAATATATTGCACACCCTGTTGCCAGAGTAGGGGAATAATAGTGGCTGTCTCGACAAAGGGTACGATCACATCGACGCCGGTTCCGGTCATGCCACCCATAATATTTTGGAATTCTTCTTTTCCTTGCGTGGCCTTTTCTTGAGCCGCTTTGCCTTGATCCGTATTGGCTAGCTTCTCAACTATTACGCGATCCACTTTAACAAAGTCAGCTTTGATTCGTTCTAAAATTTTCAGGGGGTTAATGGCGAGGCCAAAATTGCTGATGCCCACTTGCCCATGAGCCTTTTTCATTTCCTCACAGAGCGCTGCGGCCTGATTTAGATAGCGTACTGCATCGATTTCACACAATTGAAAAATGAGTGTATTAGCGGGCAGTTTTGACGTGCTGAGGGCTTTTTTCAGCCAGGGCAAAAACGCTGTATTGGCAAAGGATTGGGCGCTGATATTAATAAATAACTGGGTCTCAGGATTGGTCTTGAGCTTTTCAGTCAGTGAGTTGAGAGCTTCACTTATTACCCAGCGGTCCACTTCAGCGGCAATCTCGGATTTAAATAGATTGGCGATAAAGTCCTCGGGTATTTCGCTGGCTGGGACATCCTTTTTAATGCCCAAGATAACTTCGTAGTACTCCTTGCCACTGCCGCCATCTATGAGTGCCACTATGGGTTGATAGCGAATTGAGAAAGCGCCTTTGTTGAGCAGGTTCTTGGCGGTGATAACCACTGCCTCAGTTTTTGAAATATCGTCCGAGTGAATATCCGGGATATAAAACTTAGCGCCGTTGCCGAGACTATTCTGCTCTCGCAATTGGGCAATAGCTTCTTCACTGCGCTCGAGGCCGCGCTCAACCGAAGGTACATTTTCATTGAGACCGGTGATGCCAATTGACGTAGTCAGGGAGAAGGTTTCATCCTCTATATCAAAAACCTGCTGGCCGATTTGCTGGCAGATATCCGCCGCCAGTTCTACAACCTTTTCCTCTGTAGTATCTGGTAGCACTATGACAAAACAGTTTTCTGAGATCCTGCCGCAGTCGAGATTGTGATCAAACAACTGCACGATAAACATCACCAGTGAATGGGCGATTTTCTCGGCTTTGGCTATACCTAGGTCTTCCTTGAGTTGGCTAAATCGGTCTGCTTGGATGTTGAGTAACATGCAGTCCTGACCACTCTGCACCGAGCGGCTGATGCCTCGACTGATTAGCTCATAGACTAGGTGGGGTTGTATGGCGCTGTATTCGGTAGTTTTCTGTTGCTCGCTATGATCCATGCTGGCATCAAATAGCTTGTCTTTATTGATGGTAAATTGCAGTGCTGGTTCGGCATCGTATTGAATTTGGTGGATCTCAAGGAACGCGTCAGCCTCTTTACCATCCGCGTCCACTGTTTTGATCACGGCTTCAAAAGGTACAAGCTCGTCAGAACTATGTAGGGGTGCCATATAGGCTTTTAACTTCTCTCGATCCCGAGCACCTATATTGTCTATAACCGGCATGCAGAGCATCTCATCTACATGGCTAAAGCCAAAGATGTTGGCGCAGGCGTCATTGCCATAGACATAGACACCCTCCTTAACGATGGCGATGGGAAAGCGCGAAATATCCATAAGGTGCTGGGCGCGCTTTTCTGCCACCGAAAGCTTGCGCTCCCACTCTCTGGACTGACGTCGCTCATAGACGCTGCGCAATGAACGCTGCACAACCTTAATCAGGTGTTGGTCTTGGTCTTCAACTACAACATCAACGGCTCCAAGGCGCATCCCTTCGATCACCTTTTTGGGATTGTATTCTTGGCTGATTAGGATCACCGGTAAATCTCTCTCGGCCCGGCGTATGCGCTGAAATATATTTTGTATCGGAACCCTAGTGTAATCCTGGGCGGCGAGTAATAGATCCCAGTTGCGCATGGAGATGGTTTTTTGTAGTTGCTCTTCATTGGTTGCCAGCTTGGCTTCGACGACAAAATCGGCGCTGCGTAAAATGCTGATAAAACGGTTTGCCTCATCATTGGATTTGTCGACGATTAAAATATGCAGTGGTTCATTTGAACGCATAAAAATACTTCTTCCTTGGGGTTTTGATTAGCTCTAATAACAGGGCTCTAAACGCAAGCCTCTAAACGTAAGCCTCTTAACAAAAGGCTATTTTGAAATGAGATAAATGTTCCGTGGTCTCCAGTTCCTCTTCGAGAATTGCATAGCTCTGTTGCAGTGGTGTGATCACAAAGACCTTAGCGTTTTTAGTGTAGCGCAGGGGCGGGCACAACAGTGAGACGCCTTCGCTAAGATCTCGTTTTTGTGACAGCAATATAGCCTGCATAAACTGGTACTCAGAGTCCGGACCTCGGGGCCTGATGCGAAGAGCAGATGGGGCGCAGTGGCGTGCGGGAAATTGTACGCCGCAGATGCTGTAAAGGGACGGTGATATATTTTTCCAGCGCACAATACCCGCCATCCATTTATTGGCGTCGCGAGTGCGAACGGCGATCAGCTCCCCTGGTTGCAGCTGCACTCTTTTATCATTGAGTTCTATGCAAGCGCCATTGAGACTGACGTTTTTCCGCAGTGCTTGTATCACTTTTAGCTTGCTGTTTTTAGACCCTGTGGGCATATAGATAATTGGATCATCCGGATGGCTGTCGAGCTTTTCAAATACGCTACCCCAGACGTCATCTACCCGTTTAATGCTTGGCCCTTGGTGTTGTTTTGTCGCCGGCTGCTGCCCGCATAGACGCAGAAAATTATCGAAACTATTCGTTTTCGAGAGCATGCATAGGGTTGCTGTAAAGCCCTGTGTCACCGAGAGCTGTGCCTGATCCTTGATGTGGGTCTCGCGGCGCTTGAGCTTCTGTCCCCACTGTTTGATTAGGTCGCCGATAACTCGGCGTGACACTCGGTCAGAAAATAAGGTATCTGAGTTGTCGCTGATAACACCCTTTAAAAAGCTGACCAGATGCGATGTATCTAGAATGATATTGCCCTGGTGTCCGTCGCCCTCATCAGCGTAAACAGTCCCGTGATTTGACGATGGGTCTACGGAAAAAAGCCCTTTGGTATTGCCTCTGCGGAGCTCGGCAAGGGACGACCAAAATTCCAACTCACTGTAGACAAAGCGCAGCTCATAATTGGAAAAATGATGGGGCCTGGTGCTACTGAATAGCAGTAGTTTTATATAGACCTTTTTAATTGAGCTATTAATCCCCAGATTATTCGGTATATCTTTACTGGCGACCCCAAGCTGCTCAGCGAGTAAATAGAGGGCATGCAATTCGCGCCAGTAAAAGCTCGGCTGCTGCAGATAGTGACTCAGGCTATTGAGCTGAATTCTTGCCAGCAGGTGACAGGCAGCAAGAATACACTGGGCTAGCTGAGCGCTTTGGCTGGTCTGTTTTGGGCTTTCTGGGAGTTCGCCTCCGAGCTGGTAGATCACCAGTTTGTAGCCTTCAAAAAGCCGTCTGACCAATGATTGGCCGAGGGATATAGCCTTGGCTGTAGACTGATTTAGCTGATTCTGTAGCAGACCCTCAGTAGATCTAATGATTGCCGGATTGAGGCTGTCGAGAATAGCTATTTTGATATTTGGCGGATTATCTGACCCTATAACCGATGGCAGAACTCGGTAGAGCGCCATGGAGTTGTTGGCATAATTGGTCGCCGATAGGCTCTTTATAAATTGTTCAGCTGCGGCTTGATCCGGTATTTGTGCATCGATTTTTGTGGTCAGATTATCTGCGATAGAGGGTTTCAGAATGCTCAGCAGGGCTGCAATATTATTGTTTAAAGCCGGACTCATAAAAGTTAGCCTGAAAAACGTTGTAGTGGGACTTCCAAAATAAGGCTCTATTTATCCTTTGATACGTCTTCTCTAAGTGTAGTCAACTTTTTCCCATAGCTTGGCAATTCATCTCTGTTCAATTTCAACTGCTGAATAATTTGTTCAATGGCGCCACAAACTGCTCAACTGAAGGGGAAGTTCGGGTATCATATCGGCCTTTTTAGATAATCGAGAACCCAAGCCCATGTCAAACTACTCTACCAATGAATTTCGCTCTGGATTGAAGGTAATGCTCGATGGAGATCCCTGTTCAATCTTAGATAATGAGCTGGTAAAGCCAGGCAAAGGCCAGGCATTTAACCGCGTTAAATTGCGCAACCTGAAGACTGGCCGGGTACTGGAAAAAACCTTTAAATCCGGCGAGCAACTGGAGGCCGCTGACGTTATGGATACTGATATGCAGTATCTCTATAACGATGGTGACTTCTGGTGTTTTATGGAGCCAGATACCTTTGAGCAACATCAGGCCACTGAGACCGCGGTAGGCGATGCGCTGATCTGGTTGAGTGAGCAGGATACCTGTGTGGTGACGCTATTCAATGGCGTTCCCCTGTCGGTGACCCCGCCCAATCACGTTGAGTTGGAGATTGTGGAAACCGATCCAGGCCTGCGTGGTGATACGGCGCAGGGTGGCAGCAAGCCGGCTAAGCTAGTTACTGGTGCGGTGGTAAAAGTGCCGCTGTTTCTCGACCAGGGTGAGATTATCCGTGTCGATACACGCACCGGCGAATACCAGGGCCGCGTCAGTTCTAAGTAAGTTCTTGAAACAGCCCTTGAGCGCGAAATGGAACATCTAAATCAGTGGCAGCCCGGTGCCAATATGACGGCTCTGCGCCAGCGCAGTCGGGTGCTCTCTCAGCTGCGGGATTTTTTTCAGCAGCGTCAGGTAATGGAAGTGGATCTGCCGTTGCTGTCGAGGGCAACGGTAACTGACCTCAATATCGATAGTATTGAAGCGCGCAACGAAGAGGTCGGTGCCTATCTTCAGACCTCTCCAGAATATTTCATGAAGCGCCTGCTGGCCTCTGGTAGTGGCGATATCTACAGCCTCGGCAAAGCCTTTCGCGACGCTGAGAGCGGCCGTCGTCACAATCCCGAGTTTACCCTGCTGGAATGGTATCGCTGTGGTTGGGATGAGCATCAGCTGATGGACGAGGTGGTCGAGCTGATTGCTACCCTAGTGCCAGAGATAGCAGTTCGACGATGCAGCTATGCAGAACTGTTTATCCAGCACCTGGAGGTCGATCCCCATCTTGTTGATCTAACCAATCTGCAAAGCCTGGCAGTGGCTGCCAGCTCAGAGGCTTGGGCCGATGAGACTCGCGCCAACTGTCTGGATCTGTTGTTTTCAGTTCTTATCGAACCGCAACTAGATGATGGTCTAGTCCTGGTATATGACTATCCTGCCTGCCAGGCGGCCTTGGCTAAATGTGCTGAGGACAGTCAGGGACGTCAGGTAAGCAGACGTTTTGAGGGGTTTTTAAACCGTGTTGAGTTGGCCAATGGTTACTGTGAGTTGACTGACGTTGCAGAGCAGGAGAGTCGTTTTACAGAGGATCAGCGTCTGCGCAAGTTGTCGGGCAAGGCTGCTGTGGCGGCAGATCAGCGACTGCTCGCCGCGATGGAGTCTGGGCTTCCCGAATGTGCCGGTGTGGCTATGGGTGTGGATCGATTATTGATGCAGCTTCAGGGTGCCGATTCAATTGATCAGGTGATGGCTTTTAGCTGGAAGCGCTGTTAATTGGGCTCAGGGCTGTTAGTCGGGCTCAGGGCTGTTAATTGGCTCAGGGCTGTTAATTGGCTCAGGGCTGTTAGTCACACTTAAAGTAATGATCCATAGCCTGAGAGGGCTCGTCACAGCGCGTATCACCCACTACAGTGGCTGGCACGCCGGCGACAACTGCATGAGCTGGTACGGCTTTTAAGACCACGCTTGATGCGGCGACCATCGCGCCTTCACCCACTTCGATATTGCCGAGTATTTTTGCTCCAGGGCCGAGCAATACGCCTTTGCGAATTTTTGGGTGACGATCCCCTGAGACTTTGCCGGTGCCGCCGAGGGTCACCGACTGCATAATCGATACGCAGTCTTCAATCACAGCGGTTTCACCAATCACCAGACCAGTGGCGTGATCGATTAAGATGCCGCTGCCAATAACGGCTGCCGGGTGAATATCCACCGCAAAGATCAGCGAGATTCTGTACTGCACTAGCAGCGCTAGAGATTGACGTTGCTCATTCCAGAGCTGATGGGCGACACGATATGCCTGGAGTGCAAGAAAGCCTTTAAAGTAGAGAAATGGCGTCAAATACAATGTGCAGGCCGAATCCCGATCAACTGTTGCGGCAATATCTGCTGCCACTGCATCAATAATTTCTTCTGTGGAAAATGCCCGATCCATAAGGGTTCTCAGCATGACTTCTGGCACTTCGTCGCTTGCCAGTTTACCTGCCAGATAGTGGCTCAGTGCCGTGCTAAGACTGTTGTGGCTGAGAATAGTCGCATTAAAGAAATTGGCCAGTGCGGGTTCAGCAGTCGCTGCGGCTTGTGCTTCCCGGTGTATCTGCTGCCAGATGCTGTCAGGCTCTTTGGTAGGCGATACGGTCAAAGGAGCTGTCGAGGCTGCACTGGCTGATGTAATAGGTTTTTTCATGGCGCCCATTCTGAGTCACACTGTCCTATTATTCCAGCTTGTTCTTGCAATACTCCATATATCCACCTGCGCGGCCCCTGCTTTTAGTAGGGCTTTGGCTACACTGTTTGCTGTGGCGCCTGTGGTCACCACGTCGTCCACTACAGCTACAGATAATCCATTGAGATTTTGCGCTTGTGCAATAAAAGCCTTGTTGATACTCGTTAAACGTTTCTTGGCGCTAAGCAGGTGTTGATCCTGTCCTTTGATAATTCGTCGACAAATATCACTGCGGATTTCAATGGCAGTGTGGTGCTCGCGGCGAAGATAATCTGCCACTAGGTTGCTAATGATATGGCTTTGATTAAAACCTCGTTTGGTCATTTTTAGCCAGTGTAATGGCAGGGGGATAATCGTCTCGGGGCAGGGCTGTTGAGCTAGTCTATAGGTAGTTGAGATGCGCTCGGCCAGGGCGGCACTGAGCTGTTTGATCTCTGTTGTGTAGGGGTCGCTCTTAAAACGCAGAATAATATTATCCACTGGTGTCTGATAGTGGAATGCCGCGATACAGCGCCTATAGGTTGGCGGTTTTTGTTGGCAGTTGGCGCATAGGGTGTCGCTGACCAGTGGGACAGCGCAGCGTTGGCATTGAGTGGTGAGGCGAGGCAGTTCGGCAACACAGTTGTGACAAAGGGCGCCGGCGGACAGTTGCAATGGCGATTGGCAGAAACTGCAACTGCTGGGTAAGAGGCTGTGGCTGAACTGTTTAACCAGGTTATTGGCAGCTCGGTTGAGCAGTGGTCGCACCGCAAACCTCCTTGCTTGCGTTATCGTCAGACTTAGTGGGCGTCTTGAGTGCGGCGCCTTAGGGGGTGTTCTAGGCGACGCTCTGGGTGGGATCCTTTTCGTCTTCATCAGGGATGTCGAGCATACCTGGAGCGGCATCGTTATCCGCTTCACTCTGTGCTTTGCTATCCACTTTGCTATCCATTTTGTGCTGCTCTACCTCGGTGAGGCCATAGTTTTCACTTAGGATGCCGCCGGGAACGCTGGGGGCGTAATCTCGCGGAACCTCAACGTCGCTTAGGTCAATCAATGGATTGCCATTGGAATCCAGCAGGCCAAAATCACTGCCGCCGGATTTGAGAATTTGACGGGCCACGTCGGGGCTGGCTAGGCGCATGGCTTTAGAGGCCAGGTGCTCGTGGATCTGCCTATAGCTCTGGGCAATATTACTGGTCAGGTGCGAGGCGGTAATAAAGTGCTCGGTGACTTCTTGCTGGTAGCGCTTGAGTTCTTTTTCACTGGCGGCCAGTTTTTGTTCGAGATTGCGCACTGATTTATCGCCGCTATCTACCTTTCTTGAAAATAGGTGGCCGACGGCAGCTCCGATCAGAAAAAATACCGCTGCAATCAAAATTACGCTCAAAGTTGTCAATGTGATCTCCCATACTTAATTTATTGCACGCCTTTAGTGTCGCCAAAGGCGGTTGTTGAAGCAATGTTTTATTGGCCAAAGGGGTAACTAATTTTCTCCGATCGCAGGCTCGAAGATCTCTGTTGGCTATATCCCCGCATTTATCGGTTGTCTTGCGGCGCCGTGCTGGTTAAAGTCTGCGTTTAAGCAGCGATCCTACCATATTCAATGTTAACCCCAAAGCAGCGCTATCAAAATGATCTGGCTCGAGAGGGCTTTGTCGCGGACTCAGCCCAGGCTCTGGCAGTTGATAAACTGGAGCAGTTGTGTAGCCGCCTGACGCAGCGCAATCAGCGTAAAAAGGGCAGCCTGCTGGCAAAAATACTGCGTCCTGCGCTGACGCCTGAAAAGGGGCTCTATTTCTGGGGTGGCGTGGGTCGAGGCAAGACTTATTTAATGGACAGCTTTTACGAGAGTCTGCCTTTCGAGCGCAAGATGCGGATTCACTTTCACCGTTTTATGCGCCGTGTTCACCAGGACTTAGATAATTTAAAAGGACAGGCCAATCCGCTGGAGTTGGTTGCGGACTCTATAGCCAAAGAGGCTCAGGTGGTCTGTTTCGATGAGTTCTTTGTCAGTGATATCACCGATGCGATGATTTTAGCGCGCCTATTAGAAGGGCTCTTTGCCCGTGGCGTTACCTTGGTTGCGACGTCCAATATAGTTCCCGACCTGCTGTACCGTGACGGTTTGCAACGACAGCGTTTTTTGCCGGCTATCGCCCTGCTTAACTTGCACTGTGAAGTGGTCAATGTGGATGGTGGTCAGGATTATCGTCTGCGAGCACTGGAGCAGGCTGAACTCTATTACTCGCCCTTGGGTGAGTTGGCAGATCAGGCTATAGGTGCAACTTTTAATAGTTTGGTGGCTGTTGAAGGTGAAATAAAGCTCGCAGTGGATCTGGATATTGAGGGTCGATTAATTCCTTCGATCAAGGTGGCCGAGGATATAGTCTGGTTTGAATTTGCAGCAATTTGCGAAGGTCCGCGCAGTCAAAATGATTATATTGAGCTGGCGAGAGAATTTCATTCAGTAATGATCAGCGGCGTACCAATCTTTACGCCGGCCAATAATGATGCGGCGCGGCGCTTTATTAATCTGGTCGATGAGTTCTATGACCGCAGCGTTAAATTGGCTGTAACCGCCGCCGCGCCTCTCTATGAGCTCTATAGTGGCGGTCGCTTGGGGTTTGAATTTCAGCGTACAGAGAGTCGATTGTTAGAAATGCAGAGCCGCGAGTATTTGGCTCGGCCACACCGCCCGTGAGGGGCTCAATAAAAAACTTACATTTTGATCGCATCGCCCCTTGTAATAGGTGCGGGTGATCATTACAATTCGCACCCTTTTTTGGGATCCCCCAAAGCCAGGCAGGAATAGATGAAAACATATAGCGCAAAAATAGAAACAGTAGAACGTGATTGGTTTATCGTAGACGCCGAGGGTAAAACTCTGGGTCGTTTGGCAGTGGAAATTGCAACTCGCCTGCGCGGTAAGCACAAACCAGAATATACTCCCCACGTTGATACCGGCGATTACATCGTTGTGGTTAACGCGGAGAAGATTGGTGTGACTGGAAACAAAGCCACACAGAAAACTTATTACTCTCACACCGGTTACCCCGGTGGTCTGAAGGATATTACTTTTGACAAGTTGATTGAGAAAGCGCCTGAGCGCGTTATCCAATCTGCCGTTAAAGGTATGTTGCCCCGCGGACCACTTGGTCGGGAAATGTTTAGAAAACTTAAGGTCTACGTTGGCAGTGCACATCCGCATGCCGCGCAGCAGCCTCAAGCTCTAGAACTTTAACGGACAGCGATTATCATGGCAGACACTCAATTTTACGGCACTGGCCGTCGCAAGACGTCAGCAGCTCGCGTTTTCCTGACTGCAGGAAGCGGCAATATTTCTATTAATGATCGTGCGATCGATGTGTATTTCGGTCGTGAAGTGGCGCGAATGATTGTTCGCCAGCCATTTGAGATTGTTGATATGGTCAACAAGTTTGATATGAAGATCACCGTTAATGGCGGTGGTAACTTTGGTCAGGCTGGTGCAATCCGTCACGGTATTGCCCGCGCCTTGCTTCAGTATGATGAAAATCTTCGTTCGCCACTGCGCAAAGCTGGGTTCTTGACCCGTGATGCGAGACAGGTTGAGCGTAAGAAAGTTGGACTGCACAAGGCCCGTAAGCGTCCTCAGTTCTCCAAGCGTTAATAGCAGCGCTAAAAAGAATAGCCCGACTCATGAGTCGGGCTTTTTTTTGCCTTAAAAAACAGTAAGTTATCCCTGATCCGTCTAACTCCCTTGTTGCGTATAAAGAGCGCTTCCGTTAGAATGCGGGGCCATTTTTAATTGCATGCGAATCCGCGTGTTTTAACATCCAATTTTGCTGTTTAGGGAGAACGTCATGACCAATGACGGAGTCAACCATAGTCGTCGCCGATTCTTACTTGGTGCTACCTCAGTCGTAGGTGGTGCAGGTGTAGTTGGTGCGGCCGTTCCATTTGTTTCATCCTGGCAACCCAGTGCCAAAGCTAAGGCTGCTGGCGCTCCGGTTAAGATCAATATTTCCAAGCTCGAGGTAGGCGGTCGCCTGGTCGTCGAGTGGCGTGGCAAGCCTGTCTATATTGTCCGTCGCACGCCGGAGTCTCTGGTAGCCATTGATGATATTGATAGCAGCATATTACGCGATGCAGACTCAGTCGCGGCTTCGCAGCCTAGCTATGTGACTGGCTCAGCCCGAACTCAGGCTGGCCGCGAAGAGTATTTGATCTTGGTTGGCCTCTGTACGCACCTAGGTTGCGCACCGATGTATCGCCCGGACGTGGGAGCAGTTGATTTGGGCGGTGACTCTTGGTTGGGTGGTTTCTTCTGCCCTTGCCACGGCTCAAAGTTTGATCTCTCAGGACGAGTTTTTGCTGGCGTTCCAGCGCCAACCAATTTGGAAATTCCGCCTCATTTCTATGAGTCGGACGACATTGTTATTATCGGAATTGATGCGGAGATTGCGTAATGAGTAAAGGAACATCTTTTGCTGAATGGCTAGATTCACGTATGCCTACGCTCAAGCGCGAGTGGAATCGGCATATGGCCGAGTATTACGCGCCAAAGAATTTCAACTTTTGGTACTACTTCGGCGTACTGTCGATGGTGGTTCTGGTTATTCAGTTGATAACCGGTATCTGGTTGCTGATGAGCTACCAGGGCTCTGCTGAGCAGGCCTTCGCCTCGGTTGAATATATTATGCGCGATGTGGATATGGGTTGGATTATCCGCTATGCCCACTCCACAGGTGCCTCGGCATTTTTCGTTGTGGTCTACATGCACATGTATCGCGGCCTGATCTATGGCTCTTATAAAGCGCCTCGCGAGCTGGTGTGGATCTTTGGCATGACTATCTATGTGGCGTTGATGGCTGAGGCTTTCCTCGGTTATGTATTGCCTTGGGGTCAGATGTCCTACTGGGGCGCGCAGGTGATTATTTCTCTGTTTGGCGCGATTCCAGTGGTTGGTGAAGACGTTGTGCAGTGGATTCGTGGTGATTACCTGATTTCGGGTATTACGCTAAACCGCTTTATGTCTCTGCACGTTGTCGCTATGCCAATCATTCTGATTGCACTGGTGGTTATGCATATCATTGCATTGCACGATGTAGGCTCTAACAATCCAGATGGCGTTAGCATCAAGAAGTACAAAGATGAGAAAGGTAACCCGATTGACGGAATTCCCTTCTATCCCTACTTTGTTATTCACGATCTGGTGCCGATTGTGGTGTTCCTGTTTGTGTTCTGCGCGATCCTGTTCTTTATGCCAGAGATGGGCGGCTACTTCTTAGAGTATGCTAACTTCGAAATCGCCAACTCCTTGAAGACACCAGAGCATATTGCACCGGTTTGGTATTTCACTCCTTACTACTCGATGCTCCGTGCAGTCCCCGACAAGCTCGGTGGCTTTATCACTATGGCAGCTGCCATCGCGATTCTGTTTGTACTGCCCTGGTTGGATCGCAGTCCGGTGCGCTCTATGCGCTATAAAGGAAACTTCAGTCGCGGTGCGATTCTGGTGTTTGTTGCGTCCTTTATCCTGCTGGGATACTTGGGTGTCAAAGCGCCGACCGCATCACGCACGTTGCTAGCTCAGATCTGTACGGTTCTGTACTTCTCATACTTTATCGGTATCTACTTCTGGACTCGCATAGAGACCACTAGACCAGAGCCCGATCGCATTACCATGGATGGCGGCATTGGAATTTGGAAGACCTTGGGCGGTGTGTTGATTGTTGCACTACTCGTTGTGCTGCCAATCAAAGCTGTAGGCGCCGAGAGTGGCAAATCATGCGGCACCGTTGACTGCGATACGTTTGAGGCTGATCTTCGCGATCATGCCTCACTGCAGAATGGCGCTCAACTGGCCGTCAACTACTGCATGGGTTGTCACTCATTCAAGTACTCGCGCTGGGAACGTGTCGCCAACGATATTGGTATCCCCAATCAGTTGATGCTCGACAATATGGTTTTCACCGGTCAAAAGATCGGTGAGCTGATGGAAATCTCCATGACTGAAGATGGCGCCAAAGATTGGTTTGGTGCAGTGCCACCGGATTTGACTCTGGTTGCTCGCTCGCGCTCGCCAGAGTGGGTCTACACTTATCTGCGCAATTTTTACGCAGACCCAAGTCGACCTCTAGGCGTTAACAACAAAGTATTTAAAGACGTAGGTATGCCCCATGTGTTGCTCGATCTGCAGGGCTTGCCTGAATGTGCGCCAGGGCCTGTAGTCACAGCCAACGGCGGTATTAAGCGCGACCTTTTGACCGGTGAAGATATTCTCGATGACCCCTGTGGTCGTTTTGATATCACCACTGCGGGCAGCATGACTGCCGAAGAATTTGATGTGGCGATGTATGATTTGGTCAACTTTATGACCTATATTGCAGAGCCTATGGCAGAAGAGCGCAAGCATATTGGCCGTCTGGTGCTGTTATTCCTGCTGCTACTGCTGGTCTTTGTTATGCTGCTGAATCGTGAATACTGGAAAGGCATTCACTAAGATCGCTAAAGTATTAAAAAATGTTAACCAGCCTTTAGCTGAATCTAGATTATTTTAGAAAATCTAGGTCACTTAGAGGCTATAGTATTACCCCAGACAGACCATATAAAGGTATGGATTGTCTATTTGGAGCGGCGTTGAGCTGCTTCCTACTTTGTTACTAAAATTTGAGAGGTTGCTGTGCGACGATCGTCGATGACATTATTTTCCGACCCAACATGCCAGTACAGCCATCGTGTGCGTATTGTCTTAGCCGAAAAAGGCGTCACCGTTGATATTGAAGATATCGACCCAGGTGCGGTTACGGAAGAGATTCTTGAAGCCAACCCCTACGGAACACTGCCTACATTGGTCGACCGTGACCTTGCACTCTATGAGTCAAAGGTTGTTATGGAATACCTCGATGAGCGTTTCCCGCATCCACCTCTATTGCCTGTTTATCCCGTTGCGCGCGCTCAGAGCCGCCTGTGGATCCACCGTATTGAAAAAGACTGGTGTTCATTAATCACTCATATTTTGCACAACCCGGAAAGTAAGAAGGCCGAGGAGTCGCGCAAAGAGTTACGTGAGTCATTGATTAGCATTGCCAGCATCTTTACCGATATGCCTTATTTTATGAGCGAAGAGTTTACTTTGGTCGATTGCTGTTTGGCGCCAATTCTGTGGCGTCTGCCTGAGTTTGGTATCGAACTGCCAGTCAACCGCCAGGTAAAACCGCTGCATGACTATATGGAACGATTATTCGAGCGTCCCTCTTTCCAAGAGAGTCTGACCGACCTCGAGTTAGAGATTCGTCAATAAAATGAAAATGCGGTCCAACCGACCCTATCTTCTGCGCGCCTTCTTCGACTGGATAGTGGACAACGATTGCACACCTTATATTGTGGTCGATGCCCATCATCCGGGTGTAGAAGTTCCCCAGAGCTATGTTACCGATGGCCAGATCGTGCTGAATGTGGCACCCCGCGCCGTATCGAACTTTATTCTCGATCTTGAGATTCTTGCTTTTTCCACCCGTTTCGGCGGAATGCCGATTGATATTCAAGTCCCTGTTACCGCCGTTGTCGGCATTTACAGTCAGGAGAATGGTCAGGGTATGGTCTTTGAGCACGAACCCTCTGATGATCTGCCGCCGACGCCGCCAAGCGGCCCGAAAGCGGTTAAAAAAACCTCAACTCAATCACCTGCTTCACCGAGCGACAAGGCTCCGAAAAAGATTAAGCCGTCGCTAAGGGTTATTAAATAGCAGCTTTAGTCGGAGTATTTTAATGTCTAAACCAATCGCCATTCTCTCAGCCTCACGCACGCCCATGGGCGGTATGATGGGTTCACTGTCTTCAGTGCCTGCCACCGATCTGGGTGCTGTCGCAATCAGTGCTGCCGTACAAAAGTCCACCTTAGCTGTAGATCAG
This sequence comes from Porticoccaceae bacterium, assembly GCA_017858295.1. Lineage (GTDB taxonomy): Bacteria > Pseudomonadota > Gammaproteobacteria > Pseudomonadales > Porticoccaceae > HTCC2207. The sequence goes on from JAFMBU010000001.1 coordinate 27,921, forward strand.
ATCGATGAGGTATTGATGGGTTGCGTGCTCTCAGCTGGGGTAGGCCAAGCCCCCGCACGTCAGGCAGCATTAGCTGCTGGGCTCACTCAGGGGACTCCCTGCACGACGATTAATAAAGTCTGTGGCTCGGCCATGAAAGCGGTGATGATGGGCTGTAATGCCCTGCGTGCAGGCCAGGCAACCACTGTTGTTGCCGGCGGTATGGAAAGTATGAGTCGGGCACCCTACTTGATCCCTCAGGGACGTCAGGGCTACAGGTTTGGGCATGCCCAAATGCTGGATCATATGCAATACGATGGTCTGCAAGATGCCTATCAGGGTGTCGCAATGGGCATGTTCGCAGAAAAATGTGCCGACAAATACAGTTTTAGTCGCGAGCAACAAGATGCCTATGCCATCGAATCTCTGCGTCGTGCCAATGTTGCCATAGACAATGGCTGGTTTGATCAGGAAATTGCCCCAGTCACCATCTCTTCACGCCGCGGTGATGTGGTTGTAGATACAGATGAGCAACCGGGAAATGCCAAGCCCGACAAGATTCCCCAGCTAAGACCTGCGTTTGACAAGAATGGTACGGTTACCGCTGCCAATGCGAGCTCTATCTCTGACGGTGCAGCAGCACTGACATTGATGATGGCGGACGAAGCCGAAGCGCGAGGTTTAAAGCCGATTGCCATTATCCGCGGCTTTGATCAGAGTGCCCATGAGCCAGAGTGGTTTACTACAGCCCCTGTGTCGGCGATCAATAAGACTCTGGAACGAGTGGGTTGGGCGGTGGACGATGTGGATCTTTGGGAAGTTAATGAAGCCTTTGCAGTGGTGGCTATGGCAGCCATGCATGAGCTGAAAATACCCCATGAAAAATTCAATGTCCACGGTGGTGCCTGCGCACTGGGACATCCAATTGGCACCAGTGGAGCCAGAATTATAGTCACGCTGATTCACGCCCTGCAGCAGCATGGCGGCCGCAAAGGCATCGCCAGTCTCTGTATTGGCGGTGGTGAGGCTACCGCAATGGCGATTGAGCTAGTCTAGTTAAGAGGCCTAGTCTACGTACTCGAAAACCTTTACAACGCTGCGGACGCCGCTAGTTTGGCTGGCGATCGCAGCGGCTTTTTCACCATTGATACGTCTTACTTTGCCCATTAAATAGACCACGCTGTCTTCGGCGGTTACTTCGATATTGGATGATTTGATCTCTTTATCAAAGGTTAGTTTGGTTGCTACCTTAGCGCTGATCAGAGCATCATTAGTGCGCGCGACAATCGATGAGTTACCGCGTACTTGCAGTTCATTGTGAACCTGCCGCTGGCCTGTGTAGGCGCGGGCAACCTCTCCGGCTAACGCTCTCAGCTCCTTAGTGGGCACTTCACCCGTCAACAGCACAATCGCATTGTAAACATGAACATTAATATGGGCTTTTTTGAGCGCTGGATCGGCCTTTTTAATGTTGACGCCAATAAAGGTGTCCATTTTTATGTCGTTGATATCTGAACCGATTGGAGAGGAAGTCGGGTCTGGCGTGATCGGCTCTTTGACCACAGAGTTGACCACGGATGTGCAGCTAGCTAGAAGCCCGACCAGTGATAGCATTAGGATTATATTGCGCATTTATTCTCCTCCAAAAATATGATTGTCTATCAGAGCGCAGAGGCACTGAACAATTTGCACTTGCGACTGAACGATCAGCGCCGCAGATGCGCTGCCGAGACTAATATGCACGTCATTGTAACTTACCAAGTTGATCAGCGAATCATCATTTTCGGTGGAAACGAGAATGATCGACATGCCTCGATCCAGGGCTGTATTGAGTGCGCCATGTAATAGGCTGCTATTGTCCCCGCCACTCAGCAGTATCAATATATCGCCACTCGCTGCCTGAGTTTTTAATACTTGGTTATAGCGGTCGGTAGCGCCGCTCTGTTGGGCGATCTGATTTAGATTGAGAGATGGAAAACCCGGGCGGTCAATTTCATAGCCCTGAGCTAGATAGTTAGTCAGCAGTTGCGCGACTAAACTACTTGAATGCTCGCCACAGGTGAACACGCGATTCCCTGCCAGCAGTGCCGAGGCAACTTTTTCAGCGGCACTGGCAATGGATTCAGCGCAGGTTTCTCCTGTCGCCATGGTCGCCTCAATCATCGTCTGAAATTGATTAAAAACTTTTTGATCTATCGCGTCCAATGACCTGTATTCCTATTTAAATGAACAACTACTGGAGAATATTTTGTATCCAATTGATGCAATACTCTTTTGTCGGTTGCCTGTCAGGGCTTATGGCGACGGCATCAAACCGAGCGCTGACTTTTTCGGTTAGCCCTTCACGCTGCATATAAGCCTGTGCAGCAGAACTTAGGCGCTGACACTTTTGCACTGTAATAGACTCTTCAGCTGAACCAAAGTTTACACTGCTACGAAAGCGTACCTCGATAAATACTAGAACTTTATTATCCAGCATAATCAGATCAATTTCGCCCCTGCGAGTGCGAAAGTTCTTCGCCACCAGCACTAGACCTTTAGACTGCAAGAAAGCCAGAGCCAGCTGTTCAGCCTCAGTACCGTTCAAACGCTTTAATTTACTACTTGGGAATATCCCTGTCCCCATAATACTGCTCCTGAAATACTGCTCTTGAAAAGCCTGTGCTCTCTAGGGTTGCGCTGGCACCACTCGGCCCTTTTCAAAGGCCGCCCATTTTTCTGTTCGCTTTACACTTCCCTCTGAGAGTCGCAGCATCCCTGTAGCGCCAAATACCGGCAGCGCGTCTGGTTTGGCAAGCTCCTCGAGTAGCGCATGTAATAAAAATGCATCGTATCCCAGGGCATAGAGCTGGCGATAGGCTGTCGGTAGGCGCAGGTCCGGTTTTAGTGGCCGTGACATATGCCCCTCTAAAGTCCAGGGCATGGCACTAAATTTGATGCCGCTAAGATCGCGGTTGAGTTCAATCTGTTGCGTGCCATTGTAGATATGCGAGGAGGCATAAACTGGAACATCACCGGCGTATAGAAAATCTAGGGCCGGCTTTATTTGGCGGACTTTTTCCGAATAGCCGAGAATAATAACCAGATCTATATCCTGACGCCGACGTGGAGTAGCGCTAAGGCTGCGGTTAACCGAGCGTCGCAGTGCCAGGCTGCGTTGTTCGCTGAGATCAATTTCCAGGGGTTTCTGCAGCAACTGAGTGAAGTCATTGACACTGTTGGAGTAGGAGATAGCGTCAATCACCGTGCCCCCTTTGGCCGTCCAGTAGTCGATAAAATGACGTCGGGCGCGCAGACCCCAGCCGTTCTCCGGAGCTATGAGCAGAACATTGGTCTGTCCCTGAATCCAAGCCTGATCGGCAATTTGATTCACTTCATCCAGGGCTGAAAGGCCAAACTGGAGTAAATTCTCAGTCTTATTGAGCTGTTCTTTATCGAGCCGATTGAGGCTTAGGGTGGGCACTTGCAAGCGCGGACTGGCGGCGAGTTCTTCCACCTGAGATTGACGCATGGGGCCGATCACCATATCGGCGCCGCGCTCCACCGCTGTGTTGTAAACCGCAGTTATAGGTTGAGAGGATGTGTCATAGATGGCTATTTTGGGCAGGCTAGCGCCCTGACCGAGATTTTCATAATAGGCGCTGATAAAACCATTAAGCACTGTAGTGCTGGGTGTTTCATATTGCCCCTGGAGTGGCAGCAACAGTGCAATATTCTTAGGTGCGCTGGTGCCACGGAATCGTTTTTTCAGTGCTGCTGGCGGACTATTGGCGCCTGGGTGCTCGCGCCAGCTCTGCTTCCATACTGCGAAGAAATTCTTCTGGGCGCTGGGATCCGCCTGTCGATAGCGCATGGCTGCGGCCAGTTCCAGCCAGCCGGCCAGTACACCGCGATCGCTAGGGTCGGTTTGCTGTAGTTGATTAAATGGCAGTTGATTAAGTTGCCGCCAAATTTGGTCATGCAAGCGGGAAATCAGTCGCTGGTCGCTAATTTTTCGTGGGTTGTAAAGTTTGCCCAACTGAATATTGTTTTCGATACTGGCTCTTAAATGGCCGTCAGCAGTGTTAAGTGCGCTTTCAAGACTCAAAATACGCCGCTGAAAATTTATTTCCAGGCTCTGTCGCAACGCCATAAAGCGGATTTCGGCAAGCCTTGCTTTGGCACTGGTTAGCTGCCGCGACGCAAGGTCCAGCTCCAGCCCGAGCAAGCTGTACTCAACAAAAAACATATCGTTCAATTGATCGGTATTAATTAACTCTAGCGTGGTTCTGCTCTGTTCCAGATCACCGCCCTGAGCAAACAGAATTGCAATATCCAGCAGCAGGTTATCGCTGTCCTCAGCATTAAGTAATTGGACTTGTGCGAGAGCTAGTTCGGCCTGGCTCACCAAGGATTGATTAACTTCGATATTTTCAGCGTCCAGAGTCACTCTGGCAATTGGCCCTGAAATTTGCGTTGTAGTTGGCGCACAGCCCCCGATAAAGGCTAAGATGGCCAGCGCATAAATCATCGAGAGAAAAAGTCGTTTAGTCATGAACTCAAATCAATCCGGTACGTTGTATGTAGTCGCCACACCCATAGGCAATCTGGGTGATATGGTACCCCGAGCAGTCGAGATCCTTCAATCAGTGAAAGCCATTGCCTGCGAGGATACCCGTCACAGCAAAAAATTGCTGGATCATTTTCGCATCGATACACCATTGATGGCCTATCACGACCACAGCGACAAAAAAAGCAGCCACAAGATTCTGATGCAGCTCAGTGCCGGCAATGATCTCGCGTTGATATCCGATGCAGGCACACCGCTGATTTCTGATCCTGGCTACCGCTTGGTACTTGCAGCGCGTCAGCAGGGTATTAGTGTTATTCCCGTCCCCGGTGCCTGCGCGGCTATTGCTGCACTGAGTGTGGCAGGTCTGCCCACGGATCGATTTAGATTTGTTGGTTTCTTGCCAGCCAAGAGTACCCAGCGTAAAAAGGTGCTGGAGGAACTGTCGGCTGTGCCTGAAACCATGGTGTTTTACGAAGCGCCGCACCGCATTTTGGAAACCCTGAGAGATAGCGTTGAGGTATTTGGTGCCGAGCACAGTGGTTTTATCGCTCGCGAGTTGAGTAAAACCTTTGAGACCTACCTCCATGGCAGCCTGGCTGAGCTAGTTAGTCTAGTCGAAGCGGACAGCAATCAGCAGCGCGGTGAAATCGTCTTGATATTAGCTGGCCGAGACGAGACCGAGAGCACAGTAACAGTCGATGGCGAGCGCGTTCTGCGCCTGTTATTGGCAGAATTACCCACCGCCAAGGCGGCGGCACTGACAGCCAAGATTACCGGCGGTGACAAAAAGCAGTTCTATCAAATGGCGCTGGCACTAAAAGCGTAATCTGATATAAAAAAGGGCTAGCTCATTGGAGCTAACCCTCTGTAACGCTAATACCTTATTTACTTACTGTGCTGAATATCCGCAACCGTCAGCGCTGTCATATTGAAGATGCCCCGAGACGACACCGATGGAATCACAATATGCGCAGGCTTACTAAAGCCATTGATAAAGGGGCCGATCAACAGTGCATCGGTCAGTGAGCGAATCAATCCCATAGCAATATTTGCTGCATCCAAGTTAGGCATAACCAACACGTTGGCGCGGCCTTTGAGGGTCGATTGGGAATAAATGGTTTTGCGCAATGTCGGATTCAGGGCACTGAGCACATGCATCTCACCATCAATTTCCAGCTCAGGCTGTGCTTCCCGCAATAGCTCACTGGCTCTGCGCATTTTTCGTGCCGACGCTGTATTGGCAGTGCCAAAGTTTGAGTGGGACAGCAAGGCCACTTTGGGTTCAATGCCAAAGCGCTTTACCAGATCTATGCTGGCCTCAGTAATTTTTACTAACTCCTCGGCTGTGGGATCCACATTCATCGCTGTATCGGCTAAAAACAGCGGGCCATCTGGCATCAATAATACCGCAGCAGACGAGACCAACTGCTCTTTGTGGGAGGGGCCGAGCAGATGCATAATTTCCCGAAGATGAAAATCAAAGCGACCTACTTTGCCGCAGATAAGGCCATCGGCTTCTCCCCGGGCAACCATTACTGCCGCGATGGCAGTCTGATCGTCGCGCATAATCTTCCGGGCAGCATCTACAGAGACACCATGACGACCGACGCTCTGATGATAGAAGGCGGCATACTGTTCGTGTCGATCATTATTGCTGGGATCAAATATTTCTACGTCACTGTCCAGATCTATGCGCAGGCCAAGACGGTCAATTTTTTGTTCCATGCCAGCGCGACGGCCAACCAAGATAGGTTTGGCGATCTGCTCATCAAGCACCGCTTGCACGGCTAACAGAACATCGTCATTTTCTCCTTCAGCATAGACAATACGCGCTGGCGCTTTTTTCGCCATCTCAATAATCGGCTGCATAAACAGCCCAGCCTGATTAACAAACTCGTTCAGGGTCTGACGATAGGCTTCTAGGTCTTCGATAGGACGTGTAGCTACACCGCTCTCCATGGCCGCTTTAACCACCGCCATGGGCACTACTTCAATCAGGCGTGGATCAAAGGCTTTGGGGATAAGATATTCAGGGCCAAATTTAAGCGCTTCATCAGCGTAGGCCGCCGCCACCACATCTGAGGTTTCCATAGTGGCCAGATCGGCAATGGCGCGAACCGCAGCCATTTTCATCTCTTCGTTAATGGTCGACGCACCACAGTCCAGTGCACCGCGGAAAATAAATGGGAAACAGAGAACATTGTTCACCTGATTGGGATAGTCAGAACGGCCAGTGGCTAAAATCGCGTCGGGGCGAGCGGCCATGGCGTCTTCCGGCATGATCTCTGGGATCGGGTTAGACATGGCGAGAATAATGGGCTTCTCGCCCATCTTTTTTAGCAGCTCGCCATTTAATACGCCCGGTCCCGAGAGACCCATAAACAAATCTGCGCCTTCGATAGCATCCTCAATGGTGCGATCGCTGGTCTCTACTGCGTAATCTTCTTTCCAGGGATTCATGCCGTCTTTGCGGCCGGCATAGATAACGCCGGTGCGGTCGATCATGCGCACATTTTTCTTCTGCAGGCCCATACTTACCAGCAGGTCGACACAGGCAATACTGGCAGCGCCAGCACCTGAGACCACGAGCTTAACGTCTTCAAACTTTTTCTCGACTATGCGCAGGCCGTTATAAATAGCGGCGGCGGCAACAATGGCGGTGCCGTGTTGATCGTCGTGAAATACCGGAATTTTCATGCGTTCACGGAGTTTTTTCTCCACCATAAAGCATTCCGGGGCCTTGATATCTTCAAGGTTAATACCACCAAAGGTTGGCTCCAGTGACGCGATAATATCCACCAACTTGTCGACATCGGTTTCATCCACTTCAATATCGAAGACATCTATATTGGCAAATTTCTTAAACAGTACTGCCTTACCTTCCATTACCGGTTTTGAGGCCAGCGGGCCTATATTGCCCAGACCCAGCACAGCAGTACCGTTAGTAATCACCGCCACCAGATTACCCCGGGATGTAACCGAGGCCACTTCTGTGGGGTTCTCGACAATCAACTCACAAGCGTGCGCAACACCGGGAGAATAGGCGAGTGATAAATCGCGCTTATTGGCCAGCGGTTTGGTTGGACGAATCTCTAATTTACCGGGGGTTGGATGAGTGTGATATTTAAGTGCGGCTTCTTTAAATGAGTCGGTCATTTGCTCGAATTTCCTGTTACGGTATGGGGGTGACGTGGATAAGCTTTGGTTGAAATACACCTGTGGTTACTGGGAGTAAATCTAGAGGTAAAGGTTAATTTTGTAGGCTGATCCATTTATCTGGCGCACAGTTTAACGCGGCCTCTGTACAAATTGCTAACTCCCTTTGGGCTGTACTTGTAATACTTTGGATCACTTGAAAGAATACCTATGCATGGCAACAGGACTTCCATATTGAGCATTGATAAAAACCTCCTTCAGGGACAGCCTTTTCGGCTGGTCGTCTTGCTGTTTATTGTTTTGCTTACAGTGTTTTTAACCGCTAGGCCTACGTCTGGCTTCGCCCAGAGTAACAGTGCCCGCGCTTTATTTGCCGATAACAAAGCTGGCATCCTGCAAATTAGAATTATTGATATCACCTCTGGTAGCAAGAGTGCCATTGGCTCGGGCTTTGTGGTCAATGGCAGCGGCCTAATCGCGACCAATTATCATGTGGTGCAAATGGCCGCCAGTAAGCCTGAGCAATACCGCATTGAATATCTCAGTGCCGATGGTGCGGCGGGCAGCCTGAATCTGGTTGATGTGGATGTCATTAATGACTTGGCCCTAGTTCAGAGAAGGAGCCAGGGCAGTAGTGAGGGCAGTAAACCCCTAGCTGCGGTGCTGCCTCTGGCAGCAGCCGAGCCGGATATAGGTGTGCCAGTCTATGCCCTAGGCAATCCCCTCGACTTGGGATTGACCGTTGTGCCTGGAACCTATAATGGCATCAATCAAAGCAGCTATCATCCGCGAGTACACTTCACCGGCTCCCTCAACTCAGGAATGAGTGGCGGGCCAACTCTCAATCAAGCTGGCGAAGTTGTCGGTATCAATGTCTCTACCGCAGGCAATCAAGTGAGCTTTCTGGTGCCGGTGACAGCGCTACAGCATTTGATTGCCGAGCATCAATTGCGCGGTCAGGGCGTGGACAATATGGCCCTGCGAATCGGTCAGCAGTTACTGGCGGATCAGGACAAAAAGTTTGCCCAAATGCTCTCTCTAGATTGGTCCACTATCGCTCTGGGTGAAGCCACAGTGGTCAACGAGCTGTCACCTTTCTTTAGGTGTTGGGGCGGATCTAACAGCAGTTCTGAAAAAGCCCAATTACTGAGTGCTGATCGCACCTGTCGCAGTGAAGATAATATCTATCTCAATGAAAAATTTAACAGCGGTGTAATTGAACATCAGTTCTTTTGGCTGGAGGCAGACAAGCTTAATCCCCTGCAGTTTTACACGTACTATAAAAGGTTATTTAGCGACTTCGCTCCGGGCAATAAGGCCCGTGAAAAAGATGTGGGTGACTATCAGTGTGAAACTGAATTTGTCGCAACGAATAATCTTGAGGCAGAGCCTCAACGCAAGACGAAGGCAGTATTTTGTGCCCGAGCCTACAAAGACTATCCACAGCTCTACGATGTATTGTTTTTACAGGGCACAGTGGATGAGTCCCGCGCTGCATTTATTAGCCACTTTACGCTTGCCGGTGTTAGCCGCGACAATGCCAAAGCCTATGCGCGAAAATTTATGGAGGTAGCGCAATGGCGGTAATTATTGAGCTGCTTGGCTGGGGTGGCAAGCGTCAGCGCTATTTCACTGTTGAGGGAAACTCCGTCACCATAGGCCGTAGCTATCAGAATGATGTGGTTCTCGACGACGTCTATATTTCGCCGAATCATCTGCGTCTGGATGCAGTTGAGGGTGGCTGGCAGCTGACTGATCTGCAGACGGTTAACGGTGTTGAGATTATTAAAAATCCGCGTTCGCCTGAAACTCAGTTGCTCGATGCCGATTCAGCAATTCTCCTCGGCGAGGGAGCAGAGATAAAAATTGGCCGCACTAGGTTGCGAATTGTCTCAGATAGTCATTCAGTGGATGCCGCTAAAGAGCTGCATCATCTGGAACAGGATGCGGGCAAGCTAAATCGACTGTCTATCTGGCTGCCACTGTTTCTGATTAGCCTAGCGGTGGAAGTAGCCGCACTCTACTTCAGTAGCTTTATTGAGTGGCAGTGGAAAAATGTTTTCTCAATCATTTTGGGCACTCAGGCAGTGCTGTTATTTATAGCTCTCTTCTGGGGCGCACTGGGTCGGTTTTTGCGCAGTGAGAGTCAGTTTTTAAGTCACTATTGTTTAATCTTGCTCGCCGGCTTGGCCTATTCTGTGGCAGATTGGCTGATCGGTATACTGGCGTATAACGCCGGTACTGAGATGGTTGCAATGATCCTGTCGCCATTAAATGCGCTACTGCTTTTGGCTCTGCTACTCTCAGCCAATTTTGCTCTGGCTACAAACATGTTGCCCCGTCAGCGCTGGATTTCATCCCTCGGCTTTGTAATGTTGATCATTGTTGTTAGTATCACCGCCCGGATGAGTGGCTGGGGGGAATTTTCTCCCTACCCGAGTTATTTCTCTGGTCTTGAGGTCCCTGAACTGCAGTTTGCTGGTGCAGACTCTGCAGATGATTTTATTGCCAGTTTCGATGCTATTTTTGCTGCGGCTGATCGCAACGCTCTCGACTAGAACAAGGTTCGGCCTAACAGCTGTCAATCGATAAAAAATAAATGCCGTGTTTGAGCGGCAAACAATAATAGGAATTAATCGTGGAAGCATTTGTTAACCATCTCAATGGCATTATCTGGAGTTCAGCGCTGATCTATCTGTGCCTTGGCACCGGGCTCTATTTTTCGTTGCGCACGCGCTTTCTTCAAGTTCGCCACTTTGGTCATATGTTAAAAATTATGCGCGAAGGGAAGAGCTCCGAGGCCGGTGTTTCGTCGTTTCAGGCGTTGACCATGTCGCTGTCCGGGCGGGTTGGCACGGGTAATATTGCCGGTGTTGCAACTGCCATCGCCATCGGCGGTCCAGGTGCGGTTTTTTGGATGTGGACCGTGGCCTTTCTCGGCGCCTCCACCGCCTATATAGAAGCCACTCTGGCACAGATTTATAAAGAGTTAGATGACAATGGCAGCTACCGCGGTGGCCCAGCCTATTACATTGAAAAAGCCATGGGCCAAAAATGGTATGCCTGGACTTTCGCTGTGGCGACTATTATTGCCATGGGTTTCTGTCTTCCAGGTATTCAGGCCAACAGTATTGTTGCCGCCATGAACAATGCCTGGGAGATCCCGGCGCTGGTCACTGCCTCGGTACTGGCAATCGGCCTGGCGATGATCGTTATCGGCGGCGTCAAGCGCATTGCCCATTTCGCTCAGGTGGTGGTACCGACGATGGCCGCCGGCTATATCCTTATTGCCTTTACGGTGGTATTTCTCAATATAGATATGGTCCCCACAGTGACCATGCTAATTATCAATAGCGCCTTTGGTCTAGATGCAGGTTACGGCGCGATTATCGGTATGGCCGTGGCCTGGGGTGTTAAGCGTGGTGTTTACTCCAACGAAGCGGGACAGGGCAGTGGTCCTCATCCAGCGGCGGCGGCAGAAGTCTCTCATCCCGCCAAGCAGGGTTTGGTGCAGGCCTTTTCTGTCTATGTGGACACGCTTTTAATTTGTTCAGCTACCGCCTTTATGATTCTGTTGACCGGTCTCTACAATGTCGAGGGCGCCGACGGCACTTACCTCTATCAGGGTCTGCCTGGTGTCGAAGTGGGTCCAGCCTATGTGCAAGCGGCCTTTGATACAGTGATGCCCGGCTTTGGTAGTAGTGTGCTTGCCATAGCTCTGCTGTTTTTCGCCTTTACCACTATTGTTGCCTATTACTATATTGCTGAAACCAACGTGATGTTTATTAACCGCAAGGTTCATCGTCCATGGTTGGCTAATCTGTTGAAAGTGTTGGTGATTACGTCGGTGATGTATGGCGGTATAAAGAGCGCCGATCTGGCTTGGGCACTGGGTGATGTGGGTGTAGGCCTTATGGCATGGTTGAATATTGTCGCGATCATTATCTTGCAGCGCCCGGCTCTGACGGCGCTCAAAGATTACGAACGGCAGTTGGATGCGGGAGTGGATCCGCGCTTTGATCCAGAGGCTTTAGGGATTGAAAAGGCTAATTTCTGGGTGGATAGAAAGAACGCCGAGAGTCAGTAACCGCTATTCGGCTTCAGTCTCAGCATCGGTCTCAAGAGGCCAACCACCGAGATCTTTCCAGCGATTGACAATACCGCAGAACAGCTCTGCGGTTTTCACTGCATCATAGAGGGCACTGTGAGCATTGCGATTATCAAAATCCATCTTCGCCGCCTGACAGGCTTTGGCCAATACGGTTTGGCCATAGACTAGACCGGCAAGAGTGGAGGTGTCGAAGCAGGAAAAGGGGTGAAACGGATTGCGTTTTATCTGATTTCGATTCACCGCAGCATTGACAAAGCCCAGATCAAAATGGGCGTTGTGAGCCACCATCACTGAACGCGTGCAGCCGGTTGCGCTGATCTCATGGCGTATAGGTCGGAAGATATCCCGCAGAGCTTCGCCTTCCTCCTCGGGCATACGCTCGGGATCATAAATATCAATACCGGTAAATTCCAGCGCCGCTTTTTCAACTACTGCACCGGGAAAGGGGTCGATATTTTTGCTGTGTGTCTCTTTGATCTGGATATTACCCTGACCATCCATCTCCAGAATCACTGCGGCAATTTCCAACATGGCATCGGTGCGAGAATTAAAACCACCGGTTTCAACATCCACTACAACTGGCAAAAAACCACGAAATCGCTCGGCGATATTATTCGTATACTCTTTAGTATCAATTTTATTGATGATCGACGACATATCCATTAGTGGTCCATTTTCCAATTCAGAGTGGTACCAGCGCCGAGGGGGATCAGTTGCGAATCATCAAACGGAATCGCTGCGGGCAGCTGCCAGGGTTGGCGTAATAGGGTAATGCTGGTGGTGTTTCGTGGCAGGCCATAGAAGTCTGCCCCGTACTTGCTGGCAAAGCCCTCGAGCTTATCCAGCGCATCGGCCTCTTCAAAGGCCTGGGCATAGAGTTCAATAGCGGCGTGATGGCTAAAGCAGCCAGCGCAACCACAGGCACTCTCTTTTTTGTCCTGAGCGTGGGGCGCAGAATCAGTGCCCAAAAAGAACTTCGGGCTGCCACTGGTGGCAGCCTTAATCAGGGCGTGCTGATGAACATCGCGCTTTAAAATGGGCAGACAAAACAGGTGCGGCCTAATACCGCCAACCAACATGTGGTTGCGGTTATAGAGCAGGTGCTGAGGAGTAATGGTAGCGGCCACATTGTCACCGGCTGCGGCGACAAACTCTGCTGCTTCAAGCGTCGTAATATGCTCGAAAATAATTTTTAACTTGGGATAATGCTGAACCAGACCGCGCAGATGGCGCTCGATAAATACTGCTTCGCGATCAAAAATATCGATCTCGCCGGCGGTGACTTCGCCGTGGAGCTGCAATACCATGCCCACTTCCTGCATGGTGGCAAGAACCTTCTGGATATTGTTGAGGCTGGTAACACCGGAGTCAGAATTGGTTGTAGCTCCTGCCGGATAATACTTGCAGCCATGGATAAAGCCACATTCTTTCGCCGCGCGAATTTCATCGGCGGTGGTGTTATCCGTAAGATAGAGAACCATTAAGGGTTCCCAGGTTGAGCCTGCAGGACGCTGTGCCAGAATGCGCTCGCGGTAGGCGCCGACTTGAGCCACAGTGGTTGCCGGTGGCATTAGATTGGGCATAATAATGCCGCGGCCAAAGCCTCTTGCGGCGGCGGGTACTGTCGCCGCAAGCATGCTATTGTCACGCAGATGGAGATGCCAGTCGTCTGGTTGTATAAGAGTAATTTTGTCCATTGAAGCCGTATCCGCTGTTATCGGTGAATGCTACCGGAAACAGTGGTGTCATGACAGGTTTTGTGGAACGGTATGAATAAAAATTGAGCAACTAATGAACATAACACTACTCTGCAACCGCGATTTGCCAAGCCATATTGCCCTGAGCCAGTTAATTGACGGATTGGCTGAGCATAATCTATCAATCTTTATCTCTGAAAAGGTCGGTGCTGATAAGACCTTACCCGAACCGCTCATGGAGCTTGCCGCCTTTGAACGGCAGCAGCTTATGGATGGTCGCCCGAGTTTTGAGCAGCTAGCTGAGAGTGCTGGTTGTTCATTGCGAGGGTTTGTTGATCTGGATAATAAGGTTAATAGCCCCGAGGGTATTGCGCGAATTGCCGCCACTGAGCCGGAGCTTATTATATCAGTGCGCTTTGGCTTGATTATCCGTGAGGCGGTCATTGCTATCCCCAAGCAGGGTATTATCAATCTGCACTCCGGGTTGTTGCCCGATTATCGCGGTGTGATGGCGACCTTTAGGGCAATGCAAAATAATGACAGTCAGATCGCGTCGACTCTGCACTATATCCAAGACGGCGGCATTGATAATGGCGACATTATTTCTATCTCGGCGATTCCCTTAAATCCACAACATTCCTATCTGCTCAATGTCATCAATCTCTATGCCGGCGGCTGTCGGCAGATTCTCAATGCCGTGAGCTCGCTTTGCGCAGGCGAGGCTTTGATTACCCATCCCCAAGATCAAGACGCAAGCTATTACAGCTTCCCCAAGCAGTCCGAGCTCGACGCTTTTGCAGCTGCAGGCGGGCGACTCTTCGATGCCGCCGAGATTACTGCGCTTAAGCAATACTAAAAGCTCTGGTCTTAGGGTAAAATCGCCGCCTCGTTAGCTCAAGCAAAGGATTACGTCACGTGTCATCAGTCAATAAAGTTGTTTTAGCCTAT
>JAFMBU010000055.1 GCA_017858295.1 Porticoccaceae bacterium
GCGCGATTGCATAGATTGTATCTATAGCCTAACAGCAGGGTGGATTAAGACGCATGGCAAAACAGTGGTTATTTGTTACCGGTACAGATACTGATGTGGGCAAAACGGTAGTCGCCTGTGGCTTTTTGGCTGCGGCCAATCAGCAGGGTTTGCGCACTGCGGCGATTAAGCCGGTAGCCGCAGGTTGCGAAGTCACCGAGCAGGGCATGACTAATACTGATGCACTGCAACTACAGGCTGCCGCCAGTCATCAGCTGTCTTATCAGCAGATCAACCCCGTCGCACTGGAGCCTGCCATAGCACCTCATATAGCTGCGGCCGAGGCCGGTGTGCGAATGTCGGTCTCCCGTCTGGTGGGTTATTGCCGTGGTGTTTCCCTGATGCCGGTGGATATGGTGGTCATCGAAGGGGCTGGCGGTTGGCGAGTGCCGATTAATTCTCGAGAAACTCTTGCCGATGTGGCCCGTGAGTTGGAATGCGCCGTAATAGTAGTAGTCGGTATGCGCCTCGGTTGTCTCAATCATGCGCTGCTGACCATGGAAGCGATCCGCCGCGATGGGCTGCAAATTGCCGGCTGGGTGGCGAATATTCTCGACACAGAGATGCCCCGCTTGCAAGAGAATATTGATACACTAAAGCAATCCATTAATGAGCCCTGTTTGGGTATTGTGCCGAGATTAGACGATCTGTCACCAGAGCAGGTGGCGACATTTCTTACCGTCCCTGGGCGCTAGAATAGAATGAAATTAGCTTACAGAGAGCAAAAAAATGTCTGAAGAAAACAAATTATCCGCGGAAGATTTAGAGCGTGTTCGCTCCGTGACCAACAGTGGTTACAACAGCACAGAGCGTCAGCCATTCCGTCCCATGCGTCTGCTTGCAGTGCTCTGGGTTGTGGTTGCAGTGCTCGGTGGCGTGAGCTGGTTGATCGGTAAAAACACCGGTTTTCTCTAAGTAAGAAAATGGGTTTGCACGGTCTGCGTCAAACCCCAGATGCAGATTGAACGGAAGCCATTCTATGCGGGTTGAAGCACGTACTTTTGATGCCCTTGGCGGCGACTTCGATGCGCAGTTTGATCCACTGTTAAAGCGCATCTATCTGGCTCGCGGTGTCACCCAGCAGGCTGCTCTGCAACGCCAGCTCTCCTGTTTGCCATCCCCCTCTAGCATGCTCGGTATAGATACGGCAGTGGCCATTTTGGTGGAGGCACTTACCGAGCAAAAACGCCTCTTAATTGTCGGCGACTTCGATGCCGACGGTGCTACCAGCTCCGCTTTGATGGTCTTGGCGCTAACCGCTATGGGTTGCCAGCATGTGGATTTTCTGGTGCCCAACCGCTTTGACTACGGCTATGGCCTAACCCCAGAAATTGTCGACTTGGCTGCCGAGCGCGAGCCTCAACTGCTGATTACCGTGGACAATGGTATCTCCAGTATCGAGGGCGTCGAGAGAGCCAATAGTTTGGGTATGCAGGTGATAGTCACGGATCACCACCTGCCCGGCGCGAGCCTGCCCAATGCTGCGGCCATCGTTAACCCCAACCAGCCCGGCTGCACCTTTACCACCAAAAATCTTGCCGGCGTCGGTGTCGCGTTTTATTTACTCAGTGCTCTGCGTGGTCAACTGCGGGCCAATAATTGGTTCACTGACAACAGTATTGCCGAACCCAATATGGCCACTTGGCTCGATCTGGTGGCACTGGGAACCGTTGCCGATGTGGTGCCCTTGGATCAAATTAATCGTGCACTGGTGCATCAGGGGCTGATGCGCATTCGCGCCGGGCACTGCAGACCGGGCATAAAAGCACTCCTGACCATCGCCGGGAAAAATCCGCAGCGACTGGTGGCCACGGATTTGGGCTTTGCCCTGGGGCCGCGCTTAAATGCTGCAGGCCGTCTCGACGATATTTCTCTCGGCATTCAGTGCCTGCTGACCAGTGATCCACAGCTGGCTATGGATACGGCTCGGGAATTGGATGAACTGAATCAAGATCGCAAAGTGATCGAGCAGGATATGCAGCGCGAGGCCTTAAAGATTGTCGAGCAGATTCCCTTGTCACTTGAAGGCGATGTTCCCCCAGCACTCTGTCTGTTTCAGCCAGAGTGGCATCAGGGTGTGGTGGGCTTGCTCGCCTCGCGAATAAAAGAAAAATACCATCGCCCGGTGATTGCCTTTGCCCGCGGAGATAACGGTCAGCTTAAGGGTTCTTCCCGCTCGATTCCCGGCCTGCATATTCGCGATGCCCTGGATGCAGTGGCGACGCAAAACCCTGGCCTGATCAGTAAATTTGGCGGCCATGCTATGGCGGCGGGACTCAGTCTTGATGAAGATAAATTGCCCGCCTTTAAGGAGGCATTTCAGCGCCAAGTCGCGCAACTTCTGAGTGCCGATGATCTGCAGGCCAAAATTGCCACCGATGGTGAGCTGATTCAGCAGCAGCTATCCATGCAGACCGCTGAACTACTGCGCGACAATGGCCCCTGGGGCCAGCTGTTTCCAGAGCCCTGTTTTGAAGGGAATTTTGAGGTGTTACAGCAGCGCATTGTCGGCGAGAAACATCTCAAACTGGTATTGGCGCCGGTGAGTGAAAGCGGTCAAAAGCAACCTTATGCAGGTATAGACGCAATCTGGTTTAACGCTGATACTGCGCTCTGGCCGAGCAGCCATCATCGCCATGTGCGCTGTGTCTATCGCTTAGATATCAATGAATATCGCGGTCAGCAATCGCTGCAACTAATGATTCAGTTTTTAGAGCCGTTGGCGGCATCAAAATAACAATAATAAAACCGCTTTAAAAGGATTCACCTTGAGTATTAAAACTGATCTGCGGGCAGATCTTATACTGCTGTTAACCGCGTTTATCTGGGGTCTCGCCTTCGTTTTTCAGCGTTCGGGAATGGACCATATTGGCCCTATCACCTTTACCTTCGGACGTTTTTTTATTGGTGCTCTAGCCATACTGCCGCTGTGGTATTGGATGGAAAAACCGAAACAAATCTTTGCTTTTAATAAGGTCAATAAGCAGGCCGCACTGCTGGGTGTGGTCTTGACAGCCGGTATGCTGCTGCAGCAGTGGGGCATGGTTTACACCACCGCCGGTCGCGCTGGATTCCTAACCGGTGTCTATATTGTCTTTGTGCCATTAATCGGTCTGTTTTTTCGCAATAAAACCGAATGGCCCACCTGGATCGGTATGCTTATGGCCCTCGGCGGCCTCTATTTTATGGCGCAGATCGACAGTGATGAGATTTTTATTGGCGATATATTAGTGCTTGGCAGTTCCTTGCTCTTTGCATTGCACATTATTTTTACCGGTATTATTGCCAATAATAGTTCGCCGTTCCGTTTGATCTTTGTGCAGTTCTCTGTGGCCTCACTGATCACCGCTATTTTAGTGCCCCTATTCGAGGGTTGGAACTGGCTGGGTATTTTGGATGCTGGCGTCGCTTTGCTCTATGTTGGTGTGTTGTCATCTGCAGTGGGCTTTACTCTGCAGGTTGTGGGTCAGCGTACTGCGCCTTCCTCTCATACGGCGATTATCCTGAGCTTTGAAGCCGTGTTTGCGGCATTCTGTGGCTGGTGGATTTTAGATGAAATACTCACTCGTCCTGAATTGATTGGCTGTGGTCTAATTCTGGCTGGTGGCTTGGTGTCGCAGCTAAAATCTCTGTTAACCCCCTCAGCTGGTGAGCCAATTCAGCATCCCCATGGGACCAATTGACGCTCTAATTAACCTGCCGATGGCACTTAGTTTATTAGTCTGTTGTCATAGTTTGCAGACAATATTATTCACTACATTGAGAAGAGGCACAGATGAATAGACGTAAATGGTTACAGCAATTATCTCTAGGTCTGATCGGTCTTGCCGGCGCCGCTAAGATCTGGGCATTTGAAAAACTGGAACTCTCCAGTGATCAGTGGCGTGAGCGCTTAACACCGTCCCAGTACCGTATTTTGCGCGATGAGGGCACGGAGCCAGCAGGCAGCAGTGCGCTCAATGACGAGCATCGGGATGGTCACTATCACTGTGCCGGTTGTGATCTGGCGCTATTTAGTTCGGCAATGAAATATGAAAGCGGTACTGGTTGGCCTTCATTTTTCGACCATATAGATGGGCATCTGGAGACTAAGACCGATTACAAGTTAATTTGGCCGCGCACTGAATATCACTGCGCCCGCTGTGGCGGTCATCAGGGCCATGTCTTCGATGATGGTCCCAAGCCTACTGGGCAGCGCTGGTGTAACAATGGACTGGCGCTTAGCTTTATACCCAAGGCATAGAGGTATACCCAAGGCATAGAGAGTTCAGTTCATTAGGGGTTCTATGTAGCCTTTAATCACATCTTTGATAATCGGCTGGGCCAGTGCCGTGGGGTGCAGCCCATCTTCCTGAATCATACCGTCGGTAATGCTGAGTTCCTCGAGCTGAAAGGGAATCAGCAGTACTTTCTCCGATTCTGATAACTGGGGATAGACCGCGGCAAAGGCATCGGAATAGCGACGGCCATAATTGGGTGGCAGGCGCATGCCAAATAGCACCGGCTCGGCGCCGGCTTCGCGGACCAGATTAATCATGGTCTGCAGATTACTCTTCATTAAGGCGAGCGGTTGACCACGCAGGCCATCGTTGCCGCCCAGTTCAAGCAGTACAAAGTCTGGACTAAATTCTTCTAGGAGCCGCGGCAGTCTATTTAAACCGCCGCCAGTAGTGTCGCCGCTGATGCTGCCGTTGATAATGCGGTGCTCATCGCCCAGGTCTTCGTCCAGTAGGGCAACCCAGCCGTTCTCCTGATTGATTCCATAGCCAGCACTCAAGCTATCTCCCAGGACCAGCAGGGTTGATCCATAAGTGTTGGCACCTAGTAAGATAAACAGGCAACATAGGGCCCCAATAAAAGGTCGCCTGGTGAGGTGTTGAATAGCAGAAGGCCGCATAGTTAATCTCAATACTCTTTTTTAAATGAAACACAAATTTTTAAAACGTTTAACTCTATGCCCAGTGTAGGCATTTTTAAGCGCAATGGATATTTCAAATGATTGAAGTCAGCAATATCAGCAAGCAAGTCACCACAACAGAAGGTACGCTCACTATTTTGGATGGGATCAATCTGTCCCTGGCCGCCGGTGAAAGCTTGGCTATTGTCGGGCCATCTGGGTCCGGTAAGTCGACATTATTGGGTATCCTGGCGGGTCTGGATCTACCGAGTTCAGGCACAGTTAGCCTCAACGGAGAGGATATTACGGCCATGGACGAAGAGGGTCGCGCTGCTGTGCGAGCCAAGACCGTGGGCTTTGTCTTTCAATCGTTTCATCTATTGCCTGGTCTAACTGCTCTGGAGAATGTGGCTCTGCCATTAGAGTTGCAGGGAGATAAAGAAGCGCTTAAAACAGCCGCCTATTATCTGCAGCGAGTCGGTTTAGATCATCGCACTACCCATTACCCCCGCCAGCTATCCGGTGGTGAGCAGCAGCGAGTGGCTGTAGCCCGAGCCTTTGCCTGTAGACCGGTTATTCTGTTTGCCGATGAACCCACGGGTAATTTGGACACCGGCACCGGTGAGAAAATTAATGATTTGCTGTTTGATCTGAATAAAGAAGAGGGCACCACCTTGGTGCTGGTGACTCATGAGCACAACTTGGCCGCTCGCTGTGGTCAGCGTCTGGTAATCGCTGCGGGTCAGCAGGTCAATGAAGGAAGCGCCGCCTGATGCAAGCATTGCGAATGTTACTGCGTACTTGGCGCGGCGGGCAGCTAAATCTGATTATCTGGTCACTGGTGCTGGCAGTCGCAGTGGTCACTTCTGTGTCGCTGTTAGCGGAACGCATTGAGCGGGCTTTAACGGCTCAATCGAGCAGTTTCCTCGCTGCTGATCTAGTTGTCAGAAGTAGCAAGCCAATTGATCCTCAGTGGATCACAGAGGCACTGGAACAGCAGGTAGAGAACGCTCAGGTATTAACCTTTGCCTCCATGGTCTATCACCAAGACGATATGCATCTGGCGTCGATTAAGGCGGTGGAGGCTAGTTATCCCCTAAGAGGTTTACTGCGTCGCACCACCACGCCATTTACCACCGATGCCTCTTTAATCGAAGAGATTGATTACGGCCCAGCTCAGGGTGAAGTCTGGGTCGATGCCCGACTTTTGCCACTGCTCAATATCGAACTTGGCGATGAAATTGAACTGGGTGAGATTCGCTTAACAGCCACGCAAATTGTTATCGAAGAGCCCGATAGCGGCGGCTCCTTTGGTGCCTTTGGCGCGCGGGTGTTAATGAATTACAGCGATATAGAGGCGGCTGGGATTATTATTCCCGGCAGTCGCGTCACCTATAGATATCTTATGGCTGAGGGAGCCAGTGGCGCCGATGGTTTTACCCGCTACAGTGGCTGGGTGGAAGATCAATTAGATGTCCATGATCGATTAATTACCCCAGATGAGGCTCAGGCCAGTATTGCTGACACCATGGATAAGGGCCGTCGCTTCCTTCTGTTAGCTGGCAGCATTGGTGTGGTCTTGGCCGGCATAGCATTGGCACTGGCGAGTCATCATTTTGCCGCCGGTCAGACTCGCCAAGTGGCGCTGTTAAAGAGCTGGGGCATTGCCGCCAGCCGCGTGCGCAGTTTGTATTTGCAGCAGAGTCTGTGGCTCGGTGTCGGCGGTTCGGCTATAGGCCTGTTGGTGGGCTTTGCTTTCTCTGAAATACTGATTGCGGTGGTGCGTGAATGGCTGCCGATTTCACTGCCTATGGCTGGCATTCGCCCTTGGATTACTGGTCTGGCCACTGGCTTGCTGTGTCTGGCGGGCTTTACCCTGCCGGCGATCTGGCATCTTCCTGCCCAGTCGCCTCTGGCGGTATTGCGCGATGATGTGCAGGTTGAACCAGTGAGCTCTGTAGCCCGAGGATTATTTGGTGTAGTGGCCGTAGCGGCGCTGCTGTTTTGGTACAGCAATAATTTCTACCTATCGCTGGCGATCTTAGCTGGCTTTGGATTGACCGCATTGGCCACAGTGGTGATTGGTCTGCTGATGCTGCGGCTGGGCAAAACCTATGGTCAAAAGCTCGGCAGTATCTGGCGCTTGGCCTCGAGTAATCTCTGGCGGCGCAGATCCCAGAGCATTATTCAGATGGTCGGTTTTTCCGGTGCCATTGCGCTGTTGATGATTATGAGCGTGGTGCGCACCTCGCTGATCGATGAGTGGCGCTGGCAGTTGGCGGATGATGCGCCGAATCATTTTCTTTTGAATGTGGCGCCCTATGAACTGGAGGGGGTGCGGGATTTAGTTACTGATCAGAATCTTGAAACCGCTGGCTGGTATTCCATGGTGCGTGGACGCCTGACCCAGATTAATGGGCAGGGTATTAGTGAAGAACAGCGTGACAAGCATGAGTCGTTTCGCCGTGAACTGAATCTCAGCTGGACCACAGAGTTGCCCGAGGGCAATAAAATAACTGCCGGTAAGTGGTGGGACGATTTGGACCTCTCCGGGGACATTGCGCCGGTTTCTCTGGAGGAGGAATTGGCTGGAGAGCTTGGCTTGGAGATAGGCGATCAGCTTAGCTTTAGTGTCGGAGGACTTATTTTCCAGGCCAGGGTGGCCAGTACCCGCAGCTTGAATTGGGACAATATGACCCCCAACTTCTATTTCTTGTTTCCTGAAGGGCTGTTGGAGAACTATCCGCGGACCAATATGACCAGCCTCTATATTCCTCCGCAGCAAAAGCTGTTGGTCAACGATCTACTGCGTCAGTATCCCACGGTGCAGGTGATTGAGCTGGATAAAATTATTGACCGTATTCGCAGCATTGTCTCTCAGGTCACCAGCGGGCTGGAGGTTATGACTCTGCTGATTCTGAGCTGCGGTGTACTGGTGATGTTTGCCGCGGTGAGCCTGTCGATGTCTGAGCGTCTGCAAGAGAGCGCGATTCTGCGCACCCTGGGCAGTTCAAGGCGCTTGATTCTGGGTATTCAATGGGTCGAGTTTAGCGTGCTGGGGTTAATGGCTGGCCTGTTGGCGGCGATTGGTGCGGAGGCGGCGGTGGCACTGTTGCAGCGCTTTATGTTTGATCTGCCCTTTAGCTGGCATCCCTGGCTGTGGCTGGTGGGACCTTTGGCCGGCGGTCTTTTAGTGGGAGTGCTGGGTGTTGGCTACAGTCGCAAGGCGGTTACACAGCCGCCACTGCAGGTGCTAAATAGCCTTTAAATACGTCTCAAGGCTCTCTATCTAGCTAGTTCTCTATCTAGTTATCTAGTTTTCCACCTCTCCCTCTGCTTCAGCAGTGGTGAGGTAGGGCAGCTGGATATGGAAGGTGGTGCCTATATTGATATCCGAGGTCACTGTGATCTTGCCCTGGTGTTGCTCGGCAATAATAAACTGCGCAAATGACAGGCGCTCGCCGGCACTTTGCTGTTCGCCGTTGTCTGTGGCATGACTGCTGGCGAAAAAGGGTTCAAACAGCAGCTGCTGCTCTTCGGTGCTGATACCCAATCCATTGTGCTGAATACGCACCCATACTGCGTCATAAAATTCACTGATTTCAATATTGATCGAAGGCGTGTGCTTTGGGTCTTCTATCTTGCCGAGGGCATGGCAGGAGTATCTAAACAGGCTGAGAAATACCTGCTGCAGTTCTGGCACATGACAGCGCAGCTGAGGTAGGTTGTCTGCGTAATTGTGGTTGATCACTACATCTTTAAAGCGCAGACCTTTGGTCACCGAGAGCACATCTGCAGCCAGTTCAACACTGTGATCCATGATATCGATTATGTTTGCTAGCTGTTTCTCACCGGCACCAGCATTGGAGAAACTCACCAAATTATTTACCACTGAGGCAGCCTGGCGGCCGCGGATCAGTGCGTCGTCCAGCAGCTCGTGGATACCTATGGGATCTATATGTTCTTCAGTGAGATCTCGGCGCACGCTTTGCAGGTCCTTGAGTATGGCCTGCAGAGGAATATTAATATCCTGAGCCATGACCGAGGCCATTTCACCCATGGATGACATCTTGTCCCGCTGCACCAGCATATTTTCACTCTGTACGCGCTGGGTCACATCGTCCACCATAATCACCACGCCAGTTTCGAGCTGATCGTGAAGCGGGTAGATGGTGATATCAAAGTGGTACTGACCGCGTTGGCTGTATTTTACGGTGAGTGTTTTGTCTTCATCCTGAGCCTGTTTAATCTGCTCTGGAGTGACCGCAATAGTGGGGTAGGCCTGCCATAGGTTTTTGCCCAGTACTTTTTCTGAGGCTAGGCTGCTGATCTCTTCGGCGCGACTATTCCACTGGGTAATTTCGCCGTTCTTATTGAGACCGATTAACATCAGCGGCATGGAGCGCAAAATGCTGGTGATATAAGACTCAGATAAACGCAGCTTGGCGGTGGTATCGCGGTGCTCGGTAACTTCGGCTTCAAGAGCCTGATTGCTCTGCTGTAACAGACTATTGGCATTGTCTAGGGTGGCGGTGCGCTCTTTGACTCGGTCTTCCAGTTGAGCACGGATCTCCTCGAGATCACGGTTGTAGCGGCGTGCAGCGCGGCGAGTAAAGGCCAGGCGGATTGCGGTAATCGATAGCGCGACAATTAAGATGCTACTGGAGAAGTTCGCCACATACTGCCAATTGGTGTTGCCATCTTCTGAGCGTACAAACCAAAACACATCAGCTGCAGCGATCTGGCTGACGAGTAAAATAAATAGTGCAGTGATATTTTTCAACGGGCTCAACCTATGTAGATCTCATAGAATTATCTTCGGACGCCTATTATAGCCATGTAAATCGTCCTGTCAGGTAAGATTGTGCGGAACATAACCCATGGCGGTCATT
>JAFMBU010000056.1 GCA_017858295.1 Porticoccaceae bacterium
CCAGTAAGCTTGCGCACCAACGCCCGTCCCAACATCCCCAACTTATGGCCACCAGAAAATCTCGCTGCGTGCGTTTTCTCCACGCCCTGTGCATAGTTGCTTTGACGCGAATAATCGATGCTGATATCGAGAAAAACCGGCTGGTTGTGGGCTGCGGTTTCCAAGGCATGACGCAGGGCCACTTCTATTTCGTTGTTATGTCTGACCGGAATATAGCCGCACTCGATGGAGTCGGCAAAGGCGCCCCAGTTGATATTGCCCAGTTTGGTGCAGGTGCTCTGGCTGTCACTGACACGTCGGCTGTGATTTATACGCGAGAGTTTGCCGTCGTTAAATATGCAGTAGATGGTGCCGAGATTTTCTCGCACGGCGGTGAGTGCTTCCATACCGCTCATCAACATGGCGCCATCCCCTAGGATGCCGATGACCTGTTTGTCTGGATTGACCAATTTTGCTGCGTTGACCGCTGGTATGCAGTAGCCCATGGCATTGAAACTTGATGGCGAAATAAAGCTCCGCGGACTATTGATCGGCATTAATTCTGCGGCCAGATAGGTGTGCAGACCGTCGTCGGTAATAATAATGCTGTCATCACTGACGGCGGCATGAAGTTTGTCAAAAAACACTGCGGGGTTAACTCGGCCTTTGCTGTTATGACCCAGCCACTCTTTTTTAAACAGTGCTTTGTTACTCTCTATATCCTCTACCAAGGTTTTTTTACTGGGCGCCGATGACTGTTGTCCTTGGAGTGTATAGAGTAGGTCGGTGGTGATCTGCTGGATATTGCCGTGCAGCGCTGTCGCGACCCCTTGGGTGTTGCTGTGGTTCTCTTGGCTATGATTCTTGCCGCTGGTAATGCAAATAACATTTTCCGGTAGTTCGGCACTGCCGCTGGCGGTATCGGCTTCATCCAGATTGGTGCCTATGGCGAGCAAGCAGTCGCAGTCTTTAAAGGCCTGTTCTGCACTGGGCACCGCCGCTGGGCCAAAGATCATGCCGGCGTGCAAAGGATGTTGGGCGGGAAAGCTACTGACGCCAGCTAGCGTGGTACAGACTGGCGCGCCGATCTGTTGGGCTAGGGCGATGACTTCAGTCTGGGTGTCCACTGCCCCCCAGCCGACGATAATACCTGGGGACTTTGCTTGCAGAAGTTTTTTGGCAACCGCATTTATCTCTGCGTCGCTGATGGTTTCGGTGTTGCTATCGGTGCTTTCTGTAAAGAGCGGCAGGGGTTCCTCTATATCGGCGGAGAGCACTTGTATATCTATGGGGATTTCGACAAAAACCGGGCCTGGTCGATCGCTGGTGGCGACTCTGTAGGCGGTATAAAGTGTCTCGACGATCTGCTGGTGTTCGCCGATGCTGAAGATCGCTTTGGTCAGAGGTTTGAGAATGTCTTTTGCGGCGATGGTTGGATAACCGCTTTGCTCGCTATTGGCGCTTTGGACACCGGCAATAATCAAAAGCGGAATCCCAGCTAAATAGGCTTCACCTATACCGCTGATTGCATGAGTCACGCCGGAACCTGAAACGATTAACATAGTGCCAACCGTGCCCGCACGAGTGCGACTGACCGCGTCAGCCATAAAGGCAGCGTTCATTTCGTGATTGACTAAAATAGGGGTGATCTGTTGTGACTGATTTAACTGGTCATAGATTTCGGCGTTTTCCACGCCGGGTATCCCAAAAGTATGGCTAATACCCAGTTGTTCTAGTGCGTACTGGGTTAACCATGCGCCGCTTTTATTCATCAATCTCTCTCGTCCCTGTGTAAGCTGTTTATCAGCTGATATGACCTGTGGTTCTGATGCGCTTGGCACCTTTAACCGGGCGATCTCGATTGGCGTCGGCGCGGCGTTTAAGGGCGGCGTCTATATAGTTTTTACCCGCAATAAGTAGTCCAGTAACCAAGAATGCACCTGGGGGCAGTACTGCGATCAAGAAGCTGTAGTTCTCACCAAAGGGCTGCAGCATCCAACCGTTGGCGACTGGGCCAAACAGCAGGTGCATACTGGCAAATAGCGTGCCCTGGCCAAACAGTTCGCGAATTGCGCCGAGGGCGACCAGTACCAGTAAAAAGCCCAACCCCATCATCAGACCGTCGAGTGCAGCTAAGCCCACATGGTGCTTGCTGGCAAAGGCTTCAGCGCGGCCGAGAATGGCACAGTTGGTGACAATCAGCGGGATAAAAATGCCCAGAATCTGATACAGATCATAGGTGTAGGCTTTCATTAACAGTTCGGCGCAGGTGACGAAGGCGGCGATAATAATCACAAAGGCGGGCAGTCTCACGGCATCACTAACATGATTGCGAATCAGCGAGACAATGGTGTTGGAGCCAATTAGAACCGCCATAGTGGCAAGACCCAAACCCAGAGCATTGACCACACTGCCGGTCACCGCCAACAGCGGGCATAGCCCGAGTAGTTGCACCAGTGCCGGGTTGTTTGTCCAGAGGCCGTTTTTAGTGACTTCGGAAATACTGGGTCCTTCGCTAGGAACTTCTGTAGTAACGTCGCTACTCATAGTGCTGCCTGTTCATTTTCACGTGCGGCGTTCGCGGCGGCAGTCTGTAACAGACGCTCGCGATCATCCTCAAAGTATTGCAGAGTTTTCAGAACCTGTTTGACCACAGCGCGGGGAGTGATGGTAGCGCCGGTAAACTGATCGTAGTCGCCACCTTCTTTTTTAACGGTCCAGCCGCTGGCTTGAGGATTGACTAAAGACTTGCCATTAAAGCTGAGAATCCAGTCGCTTTTTTTAAGATCCACTTTGTCGCCGAGACCCGGTGTTTCGCGGTGGTCTACGACCCGCACACCGGCAACTGAGCCATTAAAGTTAACCCCGATAATCATCGAGATAGCACCGCTATAACCGTCAGGTGTAACCGCGGGAATAATCGCCGCCACCGGCTGACCTTGATCTCGCGCAATATGAATATTGCCGCCTTTTTTCAGGCCCAGTGTTGCCCAGAATTGTTCTGGCACTGGCTGCACATCCATCAGCATGTCGTTGTCATGGCGCTCTAGAGGAATAATTTCCAGCAGGGCGCGCTGAGCCGCTTCACGCTCGGACTGTTCAATACGCTCATAGGTTAGTTCATTGGTGGTGGCTAAAATTAGCGAGGTGACCAAGGCGAAGAGGGCGAGGACTACGCTGTTAAAACCCATTGATTTGATAATCATCAGCCTTCCTCCTTCTCTGTGGCTCTGCGTCTATCAGTATGGCCGTAGGTGCGCGGCAAGGTGTAGTTGTCGATAAAGGGTGCGGCAAAATTTGCCAGCAACACAGCAAAGGCCACGGCATCTGGGTAGTTGCCCCAGGCGCGAATCACATAGACCAGCACGCCGATCAGAGCGCCAAATATAAGCCGCCCACGATTGCTCACCGCAGAGGAGACTGGGTCGGTAAGAATAAAGAATGCACCCATCATCGAGGCACCACTAAACAGATGCATCAGCGGCGAGCCCGGGCTCGACGAGCTGCCGGAATCCCAAAAGATAATCGACATCAGTGCCAGCGCGCCGAGCATGCCAACAGGGCCATGCCAAGTGAAAATACGCTGCGTCAGCAGAACCATACCGCCAAGCAGAAAGCCGAGATTGACCCACTCCCAACCGGCACCGGCAAACATGGCCTGATTAAATAGCGGCTCGCGGTCATAGACCTGGTCCACTAACAGACCGCTGCTGTGTTTAAAGACATCCAGTGGCGTTGCACCAGTGACTCCGTCGGCGGGACTGTAGCCGGCAAAGACAATTTGCAGGGATTCGATTAAGCCCGGATGGGCAGTGCCTGCAGGCAGCAATGCCAGCGGTGCTACCCAAGTGGTCATCTGAATCGGGAAGGAGATCAGCAGAACAACATAGCCCACCATCGCCGGATTAAACGGGTTATACCCGAGGCCACCATAGAGTTGTTTGGCAACAACGATTGAGAAAACAGTGCCCACCACCACAACCCACCAGGGTGCCAAGGGCGGTAGGGCGAGACCCAATAACACTGCAGTAACAACAGCGCTGTAATCGCCGAGATAAAAGCTAATTGAACGGCCGCGCATTTTGACAATCGCCGCTTCACAGACAACAGCAGTCACTGATGCCAGCACCACATTGATAAAGCTGCCCCAGCCAAACTGCCAGGTCAGTGCGGCTAGCCCCGGAATAGTGGCGAGCAACACCAGCTTCATCACCTGGGAAGTGTTTTGCGCTGCATGGGCGTGGGGTGAGGAGACCTGTTTAAATGCCATTATTCTGTCAACTCCGCGAGCTTGGATTTGGATTGCTCAAGTTTTTGTCGCGTGTTTTCCACCGCGGCGCTGAGTTTGTCTTGTTTTCCAGTATCACTATTTATAGCTTCAGCCAGTTTCTCTTCAGCCACCTTTAAGCGCTGCTCGGCGCTGGCAATGGTGCGCTCAAGTTTGGCGCGCTGATCTTCCGGGCTGGCCTGCTTGGCGGCGGCACGGGCTTGGGCTGCAGCAATAATATCCGCCGCAGAGGAGCTGGGTACGGCACCAGATGGCGCGGCAGTTGCCGGTGCGTTTGTGGCGCCATTGGCGGTTGCCGCCAGATGATCGGCTTTAGCTTGCTGAGTCGCTTCGCGACGTGCGACACGCTTGGCTTCTTTTTCCCGCTCAGCCTGTTCGATGCGCTCTTTATGAAACTCAAAGCGCTCTCGAGCGTGATCAGATTTTACTTTCTCTTCTCGGGCCTGACGAATTTCACCCTTGGCGGCGCGATAGTATTGCACCAGGGGAATATTGCTTGGGCAGACATAGGAGCAGGCACCACATTCTATACAGTCAAAGAGATTGTGCGCTTCGAGACGATCGTGTTCCTGTGCCTGGGCATACCAAAACAGCTGTTGTGGCAGCAGCGAAACCGGACAGGCTTCGGCACACATACCACAGCGAATGCAGGGCTGTGCCGGCTCATCATCGGGAATCTCTGAATAGCTGGGGGCGAGAATACAGTTTGTGGTTTTTACAATGGGCACATCGGCGGAGGGCAGAGTAAAGCCCATCATTGGCCCGCCCATTACGACACGGCCGCCGGCCTGTTCATCGAATTGATTGTGGGACAGCAGATGGCTCACAGGGGTGCCAATCAAGGTGTCGTAGTTGCGCTGAATGCCCACTGCATCACCAGTCACCGTAGTCACTCGAGAAATCAGCGGCTCGCCATCAATAATGGCACGCTTGATTGCGTAGGTGGTGCCTATATTGATACAGACCATGCCCTCATCCGCGGGCAACTTGCCGGCGGGTAGCTCTTTGCCGGTCAGTATATAAATCAGCTGCTTCTCGCCACCTGAAGGATATTTAGTAGGGAACACCACCACTGAAATGCCTGTGCCTTCCACATGGGGGGCGAGAGCTTCAATGGCTTCGGGTTTGTTGTCTTCAATGCCAATCATAATATGGTGCGGGTGATCGAGAATGGCACTGAGAATTTTAATTCCTTCGACAATCTCACCGGCACGCTCGCGGATCGCAGAGTCGTCGGCGGTGATATAGGGCTCACATTCCGTGGCGTTAACAATCAATGTATCGATCGGTCGTTGACGCCCGGGGTTGAGTTTAACCGCTGAGGGGAAACCGGCGCCGCCCATACCAGAGATACCGGCATTGCCGACCATCTCAATAAGCTTTCTTGGGGAGATATGCTCATAGTCGCTAATACCCTGATGCTCAATCCAAGTATCGGCACCATCGGTGGTGATTTCGATACAGGGCGCGAGCATGCCTGAGGCGTGGGCAATGGGCCTGTGCTCGATGGCGCTGATGGTGCCGGAAGAGGGCGCGTGCATGGGAATACTCACCATACCTGTAGCTTCTGCAATCACCTGACCTTTAAGGACCTGCTGACCAATCTCCACACAGGGGGTGGCCGGCGCGCCAATATGTTGGCTCAGGGGGATAATTAATTTTTCCGGAATCGGCAACTGGCCAATAGGCTGCGTCACAGACTGATGTTTGTTTTCCGGAGGATGAACGCCACCAGGTGTTACCCAGGTTCTACTCATGCTGCATCCTCATTGTGAGCCGCAGGACTAACTTCGCCGCGGCGATCCGTGGCAATCATTTGTCCGGGCTTGGCGGGAATCGACCACTTCCAGTCAGCAATGGTTTCGGCAACCGGCAGCATATCGATACAGTCCACTGGGCAGGGCTCAACGCAGAGATCGCAGCCAGTGCACTCATCGGCAATGACCGTGTGCATTAATTTTGCTGCGCCTAAAATAGCATCAACTGGGCAAGCCTGAATGCATTTGGTGCAGCCGATGCACTCCTCTTCGCGGATAAAGGCGACGGTTCGCACTTCGCTTTCTTCGCCGTGCTCCGCATCCAATTCTGGTGCAGGCACATCCAAGAGGTTGGCGATGGCATTAATCGTCGCCTGACCACCCGGAGGACATTTATTAATCACGTCGCCATTGGCGATGGATTCTGCATAGGGACGACAGCCGGGAAAGCCGCACTGACCACATTGAGTCTGGGGCAATAGCTCGTCGATCTGCTCGACAATAGGATCGCCCTCAACCTTGAATTTTTCTGCGGCAAATCCCAGCAGCCCGCCGAATACAATCGACAGACCGACTAGGGCAACCAGGGCTGCAAGAATGGGGTTTTGCGCGATAAGCTCAATCATTTAAACGAGTCCACTGAATCCCATAAAGGCCAGTGACATCAGTCCGGCGGTAATCATGGCAATGGCGGCACCTTTAAATGACTCTGGGACATCTGCTGCAGCGAGGCGCTCACGCATGGCTGAGAAGAAAATCAGTACCAGTGAGAAACCCGCGCCGGCACCAAAGCCGTAGAGCGAAGACTGAACAAAGTTGAGATCTTTTGAGGTGTTTTGCAAGGCCACACCCAGCACCGCACAGTTGGTGGTGATCAGGGGTAGAAACACCCCCAGCACACGGTAGAGCAATGGGCTGGTTTTCTCGATAAACATCTTGGTGAACTGCACCACGGCAGCAATCACCAAAATAAAGGCGATGGTACGCAGATAGATCAGACCCAGAGGCTCAAGCACCATGGCGTTGACTATATAGCTAGCCATGGCTGTCAGCGTTAAAACAAAGGTGGTAGCCGCAGCCATACCTATGGCAGATTCGAGTTTATTTGAGACACCCATAAACGGGCAGAGTCCGAGGAACTGCACCAGTACATAGTTGTTGATCAGAATCGAACTGACCAGAATGACTGCAAATTCTGCCATGCTAAAACGCCAAACCTTCTGTTGGCTGCCATTATCGTGGAATCAACTAGCGCGATTCAACTGATATGCGGCAGGTGGTTAGTTCTTTTATGAATAAGTAGTAACTGCAAAATCAGCTACTTCCTAACTACTTCTCAGCTGCTTTTTGATCTCAACCGATTATACGCAGGGATTAGCCTTGTTGATCAGCTAACCCGCTGGCCTGGCTGGGCACCACTGTCCGGTTCCAGTAGGTATATTCCCTTCTTGTCGCCCGCCGCCAGCACCATGCCCTCGGACATACCGAAGCGCATTTTGCGCGGCGCCAGATTGGCGACCATTACGGTTAGGCGACCCTCAAGATCTTCGGGTTTATATGAGGACTTAATCCCGGAGAATACTTGACGAGTTTCGCCGCCGAGATCAAGAATCAGCTGAAGTAGTTTGTCGGCCCCCTCAACATGGGATGCACTGACAATACGTGCCACACGCAGATCCACCTTGGCAAATTCATCAAAGTTGATTTCCGCGGCGATAGGCTCATCGGCCAATGGTCCTTCAAGGGGTTTTGCCACAGCTTGAGCCGTCTCTTCTTTACTGGCTTCAATCATTGCATCCACCTTGTCTTTTTCTATACGAATCATCAGTGGCTTAAAGGGCTCCAGTTTATGGCCCAACAGCGGTTGCGCGGCGCTTTCCCATATCAGCGTATCGTTGAGAAACTCTTCAGCGGCAACGGTCATGGCTGGCACCACTGGCTTAAGGTAAGTCATCAGCACGCGGAACATATTAATACCCTGAGAGCAGATATCCTGAACCTGCTGTTGCATGCCTTCCTGCTTATTCAGTTTCCAGGGCTCTTTGGCGGCAATATATTCATTGGCCGCATCGGCCTGAGCCATGATCTCGCGGATCGCCTTACTGAAGTCGCGATTTTCATAGTGCTGGGCAATAGTCTCTGCCGCGCCGCTCACCTGAGCCCATAGCTCTGGGTTATCAATATTGTTCGACAGCACCCCATCGTTGCCATTGGCAATAAACTTGGCACAGCGGCTAGCGATATTCACTACCTTGCCCACCAAATCGCTGTTGACCTTCTGCTGAAAGTCTTCCAGATTGAGATCTATATCTTCCACCGAGCCGGAGAGTTTCGACGCATAGTAATAACGCAGATAATCCGGATCCAAATGATCTAGGTAGCAGCGCGCATTGATAAAGGTGCCGCGAGATTTGGACATCTTTTTGCCATTAACCGTGACAAAGCCGTGCACGCAAATCTTGGTGGGGGTGCGGAATTCAGCACTGCTCAACATGGCGGGCCAAAATAGCGCATGGAAGTTAACTATATCTTTGCCAATAAAATGGTAGAGCTCAGTAGTGCTATCAGCCTTCCAGTAGTGATTGAAATCCATGCCTTCACGATCGCAGAGATTTTTAAAGCTGGCCATATAGCCGATTGGCGCATCCAGCCATACATAAAAGTACTTGCCCGGTGCATCGGGAATTTCAAAGCCAAAGTAGGGGGCATCGCGACTGATATCCCACTCCTGCAGGCCGCTGTCGAGCCACTCCCCAAGCTTGTTGGCCACTTCTTCCTGCACCGCGCCACTGCGCGTCCAGTCCTGCAAAAACTGAGTAAACTCAGGCAACTTAAAGAAATAGTGGGTTGATTCTTTCTCGATGGGGGTGGCCCCAGAGATCGCCGACACCGGATTGATCAGATCAATCGGCGAGTAGGTTGCACCACAGGCTTCGCAGTTATCGCCGTACTGATCTTCGGCCTTGCATTTCGGGCAGCTGCCCTTGATATAGCGGTCCGCCAAAAACAGATTTTTCTCCGGATCAAAAGCTTGGGTAATCTCGCGCTTGGCAATATGGCCATTGGCATTTAAACGGTTGTATATCAGCTCAGAAAACTCGCGGTTCTCTTCCGAGTGAGTGGTGTGATAGTTGTCCACACTGATCAAAAAGTCTTTAAAGTCCGCCTCGTGAATCGCCCGCATATCGGCAATATGCTGCTCAGCACTAATCCCCTTTTCATCCGCCTTGAGCATAATCGCAGTTCCATGAGCATCATCGGCAGAAAGGTAGTAACATTCGTGCCCGCGCATTCTCTGGAAACGCACCCAGACATCGGTTTGGGTATATTCCAAAACATGCCCAAGATGCAGTGCAGCATTGGCATAGGGAAGAGCGTTAGTGACCAGAATCTGACGTTTTGATGACATGGCAAAGTTTCTTGTTTTAGGGGCTATTGAAAAAGCTGTTTAGGGCGCTAAATACAGCGCCGCACCAAGCGCGTAACTATAGCGATTTTGCGCAGACTTTTCATGCGCTATCGCCTGTGAAATCGCCCCAGACAACCCAATCCAGTTAAAAACCGGCAATAACGGAGTAAATCAGTGTTAGCTCAAGTAAAACAGATCATTGCAGTGGCATC
>JAFMBU010000057.1 GCA_017858295.1 Porticoccaceae bacterium
GAGAGCTTTGGCTTTGGTACCGGACCCATGGTTGCACTGGGCTGCAAGTATCTGCGTATTTGCCACCTGAATAACTGTGCCACCGGGGTAGCCACTCAGGATGAGCGTCTGCGCAATGATCACTATCGCGGCACCGTGGCTATGGCGACTAACTTCTTTAAGTTTATTGCCATGGAAACCCGCGAGTGGTTAGCCGTGCTGGGGGTCAATTCTCTGGAGCAGCTGATTGGTCGCGTCGATCTACTAGAGACTCTGCCTGGTACGACCAGCAAGCAACAACATTTAGAGCTTTCACCACTGCTTGAAGTGCGCCCCGAATTAGATGGCAAGCCTCAGACCTGTTCCGAGCCGAAAAATAGTCCTCTAGACAAAGGATTACTGGCAGAAGAAATGGTTGAGCAGGCGCTGCCGTTTATCGAGTCCCAGAGTGGTGGCACATTCGACTTCACCGTCAATAACTGTGACCGTTCCATCGGTGCTCGACTATCTGGTGAGATAGCCAAGCGCTATGGCAATACTGGCATGTCCGCCGCGCCGATTCGATTGAACCTGAAAGGTGTTGCTGGACAGTCCCTTGGCGTTTGGAATGCTGGCGGCCTAGAACTATATCTTGAAGGCGATGCCAACGATTATGTTGGTAAGGGCATGGCCGGCGGCAAGATTATCTTGCGTCCACCCAGTGACAGTAGCTTTGCCTCCAACGAGACACCGATTATGGGCAACACCTGCCTCTATGGTGCTACTGGCGGTCGTCTGCATGCAGCAGGCACGGTCGGCGAACGTTTTGCGGTGCGCAACTCAGGTGCCACAGCCGTAGTCGAAGGCGCCGGTGACCACTGTTGTGAATATATGACCGGTGGCATAGTCGCCGTACTGGGAGCCGCTGGTTATAACTTCGGCGCTGGTATGACCGGTGGTTTCGCCTATGTTCTCGATTTGGAGCGTGAATTTGTCGATCGCTACAATATGGAGCTGGTGGATATTCAGCGCATTACTGCTGAGGCCACGGAATCCCATAGAGTGTTCCTTAAAAACATGATCCTGGAGCATGTCAGAGAGACCGGCAGTGCTTGGGGACAAGAGCTTATTAGTAATTTTTCTGATTACGCATCGAAGTTTTGGTTGGTTAAGCCAAAAGCGGCAACCCTGAGCGGCCTTTTAGCTCAGGCCCATGACAACCCGCAATAGCGTTGATTAGAGAACAGAGATAAAACTTATGACCCAAAGATTAGATAACCAATTTCAGTTTCTCGACATTAAACGTGTCGATCCGCCAAAGCGTGATATGAAGCGCCGTGTCGGTGAGTTTGTTGAAATTTATGATCCCTTTAATGCCGAAGGGGCTGCCGATCAATCCCATCGCTGCCTCTCTTGCGGCAACCCTTACTGCGAATGGAAATGTCCGGTTCACAACTATATTCCCAACTGGTTGCAGCTGGTTGCAGAAGGCAATTTGATCGAGGCTGCTGAACTCAGCCACCAGACTAACTCACTGCCTGAAGTCTGTGGGCGTGTATGCCCCCAGGATCGTCTCTGTGAAGGTGCCTGTACATTGAATGACGGTTTTGGCGCGGTGACTATTGGCTCGGTAGAAAAGTATATTACTGATACTGCCTTTGCCATGGGCTGGCGTCCGGATATGTCGGACGTAGTTTGGACCGATAAAAAAGTCGCTGTGATCGGTGCTGGACCTGCAGGTATTGGCTGTGCCGATATTCTGATTCGCAATGGGGTCAAGCCAGTAGTCTTTGATCGCTACCCAGAAATTGGCGGGCTGCTCACCTTTGGTATTCCCGAATTTAAGTTAGAGAAATCGGTTATTCGCACTCGTCGCGAGATCCTCGAAGGCATGGGTGTTGAGTTCCGCTTAAATATTGAAATTGGCAAAGACATCATGGTCGAAGAGCTGCTCAGTGAATACGATGCCGTATTTATGGGCATGGGCACTTACACCACGATGAAAGGCGGATTCCCCGGTGAAGACCTTGAGAATGTTCACGAAGCGCTGTCGTTTCTGGTCTCCAACGTCAATCGCAATCTTGGCTTTGAGAAATCTAAGGATGACTTTATCGGCCTTAAGGGCAAGCGTGTAGTGGTTCTGGGTGGTGGTGATACAGCGATGGACTGTAACCGCACCTCGATTCGTCAGGGCGCGACCAGCGTCACCTGCGCCTACCGACGCGATGAAGAAAATATGCCAGGCTCGCGCAAGGAAGTGCAAAATGCGCGAGAAGAAGGTGTGGTATTTAAATTTAATATGCAGCCCGTTGAACTTATGGCCGATGCAGAGGGCCGTGTTGAGGGTGTCAAAGTGGTCTCCACGTCCCTTGGTGCTCCAGATCAAAATGGTCGTCGCCGACCAGAAGTGATCCCTGGCAGTGAAGAGATTTTGCCGGCGGATGCTGTGTTGGTGGCCTTTGGCTTTAAACCCAGCCCTCCCGCCTGGCTCACTGGTATCGAAGTCAATACCTCCGACTGGGGCGCAGTAATGGCCGCTGAAGAGCAGACATTCCCCTTCCAGACCACCAACCCGAAGATATTTGCCGGCGGTGATATGGTGCGAGGCTCTGATCTGGTGGTTACCGCTGTCTGGGAAGGTCGCGAGGCCGCCAAAGGCATTTTGGATTATCTCGACGTTTAATCGGCGTTATCGATTAGCGTCGACTACATTTCCTGTAGCCAATTTGCTCATTACTAAATGGTCCGTAAAAAAGGGGCTAAATTTTATTACTCTGGAATCTGAATGTCTGACTTAAAGAATGATCGCTTTCTCAAGGCGCTGATGCGCCAGCCTGTTGACCGCACACCTGTGTGGATGATGCGACAAGCGGGCCGCTACCTTCCCGAGTACCGCGCTGTGCGAGCTCAGGCCGGCGACTTTATGAGTCTGTGTAAGAATACCGAGCTTGCCTGTGAAGTGACGCTGCAGCCTCTGGAACGCTACGAGATGGACGCGGCCATTCTATTTTCCGATATTTTGACCATTCCCGATGCCATGGGATTGGGCCTCTATTTTGAAACTGGAGAGGGCCCTAAGTTTCGCAAGCCGGTCAGAACTGAGGCGGATATCGAAGCCCTTGAAGTGATCGACACTGCCAGCGATCTCTCCTATGTCACCGACGCAGTGACTATGATCCGCCGCGAGCTTAATGGCCGCGTGCCGTTGATCGGTTTTTCCGGCAGTCCCTGGACATTGGCAACTTACATGGTTGAAGGCCAGAGCAGCCGCGATTTTGCTCGCGCCAAAACCATGCTCTATACCCAGCCTGAACTAATGCATCAACTGCTGGAAAAATTATCCCTGTCGGTCATTGATTACCTCAATGCCCAGATCCGTGCCGGTGCTCAGGTGGTGCAGATATTTGATACCTGGGGCGGGGCACTAAGTCACGCTGCCTACGCCGAATTTTCCCTCGCCTATATGCAAAAAATTGTCGATGGATTAATCAGCCATCACGATGGTCGCGATGTGCCGGTTATCCTGTTTACCAAAGGCGGCGGTCTGTGGCTTGAAAAGATGGCCGATACCGGCTGTCACGCACTGGGTCTCGATTGGAGCACCGATATTGCCGCTGCCAAGAGCCGAGTTGGGGGCAGAGTAGCCCTGCAGGGCAATATGGATCCAGCAGTTTTAAGAGCTGATCCCGCAGTTATCGAATCTCAGGTTGAGGCTATCCTCAGCGGTTTTGGCGATGGTCCCGGGCATATCTTTAACCTTGGTCATGGCATTACACCAGATATAAATCCGGACCATGTGAAAGTGTTTATTGATGCCGTTCACAAGTTTTCCGCAAAGTACTGATTTACCCTAGCTCTTCTTAGTCTATATTTACTAAAACCGCACCGGCGCACGCTTTTACTCTGGTAGAAGCGTTACATTTCGAGACGGTTCGGTTTTGTATCAATAGCGCTGAGAGATCTAAAAACTGTATGTCACTGCAGCAACTTAAAGTCTTTATCCATGAACTTGAAGTGGGGATGTTTGTATCCGCGCTAGACAAGCCATGGGCGGAGACGCCATTTCCAATCCAGGGCTTTCTGATTAAAAGTGCCGCTGACGCGTCCCGCGTCAAAGCCTATTGTGACTACGTCTATATAGATATCGCCAAAGGTGTTTCACCTTTGGACCTAAAAAGTCCAGCTGCAGGTAGCCGACAATTCAATAATGATCTGCGCAACAAAGCGCTAGATATAGATCCTATTGTTCGCGGCCTAATGGATAATCGCCAACTCACCGCGCCGCGTAGCTTTGTTATTAAACCGGATATATATCGAAAAACTGTCGAGCTCTCCAAAGAGATGCCTGCCGCGCGAAGAGTGATGAACAATTTGGTCGGTTGTCTCAGTGTTGCCACTCGCCAAATTACCAAGGGCGGACAGGTCAATCTGTGTCAATTACAGCAGTCAGTGGACGATATGGTAGATAGTGTTGTGCGTTGTCCCGATGCCTTTACCTGGTTACTGCAGCTGCGCGCTAAGGACAGGCATAGTCACGATCACAGTGTCCGGTCCGGCCTCTGGGCGACCCAATTTGGCCGCCATATTGGCCTTGAATTAGATCAGTTGAGAGACCTCTGTCTCGCCGCCCTGTTAAAAGACATTGGCAAGTCTGGTATGGATCGAACACTGTTGCGCAAGTCAGATCGCAACGATGAGGAAGAGGCAGAATACCGCGGTTTTGTCAGTGCCAGTTTAGATAAACTGAAGCAGTCTGAATTTGATAATCGACGGGTTATGAATATTATTAAGTTCCACTGTGAGCGTTTCGATGGCAGTGGATTCCCCAAAGGATGCAGCGGTCAGCGCATTCCATTTTTGGCCGCGATTGTCGGTATAGCCTCTGAGTTTGATCGCCTGTGCAATCCCCGTGAAGTATCAGCGATACTGACACCCTCAAAAGCCACAGGTCGACTCTACGAACTTCGTGGCCATGCCTTTGCCGAAGATTTGGTCGTTGAGTTTATTCAATCAGTGGGGCTCTATCCGGCTGGAACAGTGGTGGAATTAACCACAGGTGATCAGGGTATGGTGATTGAACAGAACCCCAAGTCGAGACTCTCACCACGGCTCGCTGTGTTTGACTCGGTTGATGGCAAGATTAACCCAGCAAGCTACATCTTTGTTGATCTCAAAAATGAAGATAGGGCCCGCGCTCAGCTGCAAAAATTTGGCACAAGGCGAGCCTATGATGTGGCCAAATTAGCCATTGTTAAAGATATAGATTCGGATAGTCTAGGTGTCGATGAAAAGATGCTCAATCTACTGATCACTAAGCCCTTTTCGCTTTCGGCAAACAGCGAATCATTGATGCAAAATCAGCCTCAGTTAGACTCTAATAATGGTTTTTTTGCTGCATTGAAACAGCGTCTAATCGGCTAGTTTTCTATTTAAAACTGGCGATCTTTTCACCCATCTGGACAGCTGCCTGAGGCACAAACGAATCCTGCCAGTCAATTTTATCCTTTTGAAACAGCAGGATAACCGTTGAGCCAAATTTAAAACGTCCGATCTCCTCGCCCTTATCAAAGCTTAGATCACGACCGGAAAAATCGGCGTCGCGCACTGCGCCGCGGCCGGGCGTTTCAAATCCGCCCCAGACTGTTTCTATGCCAGCGACCAACATGGCACCGACAAAGACCAGTGCAAATTGCCCCAGTTCTGAATCAAACTGACAGACAAGCCTTTCATTGCGGGCGAATAGGCCTGGAAGCGCCTGAGCAGTTTTATCATTCACCGAAAAAAGGTCTCCAGGAATATAACGGCTGCTGATTAGGGTGCCGGCAATGGGCATATGCACGCGGTGATAATCTTTAGGTGACAGATAGATTGTTGTGAAGGCACCGTCTTCATAGAGCTTAGCCTCTTCGGAATTGCCGAGCAGGCGACCAGCAGAGTAATCACTACCCTTGGCCTGAATAATACGCTGCTGGGTAATGGGGCCAGCCTGACTAACTGCGCCATCGGCGGGTGAGACCAGGGAACTTGAGTCCTGATCCATGGGGCGGGCACCCTCTTTAAGTGCGCGAGTAAAAAACTCATTAAAGTTTTCGTAGTCATGTATGTCGCTGCTCGCGGCTTCGCTAATATTGATATCGAAGGCGGCGATCGCGCGCTTGATCAGCAGATTTTTTAGCCAGGGTAGCTTTGATTCAGCCGCTCTAGCAATCAATCTTGAGAGGACGTGCTGGGGAAGTAGTCGTTGCAGGGCAACAAATAATTCTGCTTGGTGATTCATAATTTCTGGCTCTTAATGGTTTGTTAAATTTTTTTGACTAAAAATCTAGCCGCGTTCAATAGGTGTGTGATCGAGGCTTCCCCATTCGGCCCATGAGCCGTCGTAAGCGCTGATATTTTCATACCCCAAAATTCGTGCCACCATATAGGTAAAGCCCGAGCGATGGTGACTCTGGCAGTGGGTGGTAATAGTCTTATCTCTGTGCAAACCAGCGTTGTCGAGAATCTCTTGAGCATCGTCGCGAATACGCAGGTTGCGCTGTTGATCCATCAGTTCCGTCCACTCAATATTAATGGCGCCGGGAATATGTCCGCCCCGTGCCGAACGCACCATGTCGCCACGGTACTCTCCGGGACTGCGTGCATCCCATACGGCAAAATCAGAACTGCCCAGCTGGCTGATAATCTCGTCAGTGCTAATTAATACGTTTGGATCGGCTATGCTGACACAGGCATTAGAGGCTGCTGCCTGATTGGCTTGGTGCTCGGTAGCAAAACCCTCTCTTATCCAGGCAACTATACCGCCATTGAGATAGGACCAATTTTTATAGCCAAGTAGATCCAGCGTCCAGGCGAAGCGTCCGGCCCAGCCGCCACCTTCATCGTCATAAATTACCACGTGGCTGTCGTCATCTATACCCAGATACTGGATGATATTTGTTAACTGTTCGATTGTCGGGAGTTTGCCTGGGTAGGGCGCGGTGCCGGCCATTAAGGCGCCGGGCTGCAGATGCACAGCGCCGGGAACATGCTTTTGGTGGTAGAGTGCGTCGCTGCAGAGGTCGATAATAATGAGATTATCCATCTCTGAAACTGAACCTAACATTGAGTCTAAGAGCGCCGGTTCTAACAGGCGCGGAATATCAGCCGCCATTATTCTTCGTCCTGACTGGCAAGGATATTGCGATAATTCAGCAATCTAATCGGCAGGATTTTTCCCTCTTCCGCCGCCGCCAGCAGTGCGCAACCCAATTCAACCGAATGTTTGCAATCTCTAAATTTGCAGTAGCCGAGAAAGGGCCTGAACTCGATAAAACCATCGATAATCTGCTCATCACTTAAATTGGTCACAGCAAATTCGCGAATGCCGGGGGAGTCGATCAGATGACCGCCATTTTCGAGATGAAATAGCCGTGATGCGGTAGTGGTATGTTGGCCTTTGTCCTTGCCGGCGGAGAGTTCGCCAACCAAGATATTGGCGTCAGGTTGCAGTTCATTGATCAGCGATGACTTGCCGACACCGGACTGACCGACAAATACCGAGGTGTGCGCAGCCAAATAGTCTTTCAATTCTTTAAGACCCTCGCCAGTGGTGGCTGAAACGCAAAGCACCTCATAACCCACGGTTCGGTAATCTTTTAACAGTTGCTCAACCTTGGGAAAGTCACTGTCGCTGAGCATATCGAACTTATTGATGATCAATACAGGTTTAATGCCCTGGGCTTCTGAGGCAATCAGATAGCGGTCGATAAGATTGCTATAGGGAGTCGGCTTAGCGGCAAAGACAATGGCAATGCGGTCCACATTGGCTGCCACTGGTCGCAGCTTGCCGTAGGGGTCAGGGCGCAGCAGTTCTGAATCTCGTGGCTCTCTGGCCACCACAACGCCAACAGGCTCGGCATAGCGCCATACCACGCGGTCGCCGGTCACCAGAGGTTCGAGATTGGTGCGCAGATGGCAGCGGTAAATATTGCCTTTAAAGCGATCTTCTAGACCTTCGATATCCACCTGGGCGCCAAAGTTGGTGATCACTGTTCCCCGTATCTCTGGACCCAGTTGAGTGAGATTCTCAAGCTGCTCTTCAGATACGGATTTTTTGCTAATAGCCCGCGCTCGACGTCTCTCCTGAATCGTTTGAATACGACCTTTCTGCTGTTTACTGAGATTGCGTTTGGCCATTAATGCTCTCGCGGATTTGGGTTGTACGCCATCTCTGGCGTTATCGGCTGCAAGGATATAGCATATCCGCCTCGAGGAACATTTTGCTAACCCCACTTGGAAGATTTAGATGACCGCTGTAACCACCAATGCCAACTCTGACCCGCTGAATTTAATCTGGATCGACCTGGAAATGACTGGATTGAGCCCTGAACATGATCGGATTATTGAAATTGCCACAGTGGTCACCGACAAAGATCTCAATGTTCTGGCTGAGGGGCCAATGATCGCAGTGCATCAGTCAGATGAATTACTCGATGGCATGGATGAGTGGAATACACGCCAGCATGGCGGATCCGGCCTCACCGAAAGGGTACGTCAGAGTGTCGTGACTGAGGCGGAAGCAGAATTAGCTACCATTGAATTTTTGCGCCAATGGGTGCCTGAGGGTAAGTCGCCCATGTGTGGCAATTCGATCTGTCAGGACCGACGCTTTTTAGCCAACTATATGACTGACTTGCAGCGTTTTTTTCACTATCGCAATTTAGATGTCAGTACGCTGAAAGAGTTGGTCCAACGCTGGAAGCCGGAACTGGCCAGTGGCTTTAAAAAGCGTGGCAGCCATCTGGCCATGGATGATATCTACGATTCGATTTGCGAGCTGGAATACTATCGGGAAGTGTTTATTAAGCTTTAAAAAACTTTACGCTGCCATTACTGGATTGCTGCTTAGGCTTCTGGTGCTGATGAAGAGCCCAAAGAACATGTTCTCGCACTAGGGCAGAAGGATCATCAATTCGTTTATTTAATGCATCGATTATTTTCTCTGATTTCGGCGCATTGCCCAGTCCCACTGAGAGATTGCGCAGCCAGCGCTGATAGCCAATACGGCGAATCGGCGAACCCTCGGTGTTGTTCAAAAACTCTTCTTCAGTCCATTCAAACAGTGTCACCAAATCTGAGTTATCCAGATTGTGCCTTGGGGAAAAATCCATTTCTTGGGTTTTCGAAGAATAGCGATTCCAGGGACAGATAATCTGGCAATC
This sequence comes from Porticoccaceae bacterium, assembly GCA_017858295.1. Lineage (GTDB taxonomy): Bacteria > Pseudomonadota > Gammaproteobacteria > Pseudomonadales > Porticoccaceae > HTCC2207. Next base: position 9,159 of record JAFMBU010000057.1, read on the forward strand.
ATCGCAACCAAATACTCGATTGCCCATCAGCGGGCGCAACTCTTCCGGAATCGGCTCCTGACTTTCGATGGTCAGATAGGAAATACATCTGCGTGCATCCAGCACATAGGGTTCGGGAAAGGCATCGGTGGGGCAGACTTTAAGACAGGCGCGACAGTTGCCGCACTTATTGGTTTGAGCGCTGACATCAACTGGCAATTCCAGGGAAATATAAATCTCCCCAAGAAAAAACCAAGAGCCGGCTTTGTCATTAAGCAGCAGGGTATTTTTGCCGATCCAGCCGAGTCCGGCCTGTTCGGCTATGGGCTTTTCCATCACTGGGGCACTATCCACAAAGGGTCGCTGAGTTAACTGCAGATGATTGAGTCCGAGAAAATCTATTTCACTTTCGATTTTTTTGCCTAACTTTGCTAGGCGTTTGCGGATCAGTTTGTGATAGTCACGACCCAGTGCATACCTTGATATATAAGCTTTATTGTCGTCCTT
>JAFMBU010000058.1 GCA_017858295.1 Porticoccaceae bacterium
CTCTACTCTGGCAAGATATCAGGTAAAATGCCAGCACATTAGCAACCAGCAATCAGGCGCGCCTTTGAGCCCTCTTTTGAGTCTTAAATTAAGTCCTATTTCCTCTGTGGTGCAGAGCCTGGGTTTTGCCCGTGCAGGACAACGCAGACCCAGTCGTCACGCCCTGATTGCAGCGACAGCTTTATCCTTTCTATCTATTGGCCTGTCGTCCAATGCCATAGCCGATGAAATTCATGTAACTTGGAATTGTGCCGCTGACTCTAAAAACCAGTGGGTCTGCAATGAAGAACAGATTCTCACCTCAAATCGAAATCGCCCCGCACGAGCCAATCCAAAGAGCTTAGCCACTCCAGGTGAACCCAGAGTTGCCGCAGTGCGCAACCTAGATTGGTTGGAAGAAGAGCAGATGACTGATGAGCAGCGACTGAAAATTGAAGGTAACTGCTGCGGTGCCTACGTTGAACCAGCACGGGATTATCCCGATGCCGACCTCAATCCTGAAGAAGCTTCACTGCAGGTCAATGCTAATTCCACCGAAGCACTGGAAAATAATGTCGCAGTGCTGGAGGGCGATGTGCAGATATCTCAGGGTTATCGCCAAATTCGCAGCAACAGTGCACGTATTGATCAAACCAACCGCAATGTTGAATTACAGGGCAATGTGCAATTTCGCGAACCCGGTATGTTGCTGCTGGGCAGCAATGCCGAGATCGATATCGACAGCAAAGAGGTGAAGATTGACAACGCCACCTATGTGCTCCATGAAGCTGCGGTGCGCGGTAGCGCCAAAACTCTGACTCGGACCAACGATGGCGTGATCACCATTAGTGATGCGACCTACTCGACCTGTGAGCCCGGAGACTCCACCTGGCAGATGGCGACAAGCGAGATTGCCATTGATCAGGAATCAGGATTTGCTACGGTAAAAAATGCCCAGCTGCGGGTCAAAGATATCCCAGTGCTTTACTTCCCATGGATTAAATTTCCGATCAATGATCAACGCACCTCAGGATTATTGTTTCCCACAATTAACTCCAGCACAGATAACGGATTTGATTACGCTCAGCCGATCTATTGGAATCTGGCGCCAGATTACGACGCAACTATTACCCCAAGACTGATACAGGAACGCGGCATAGGTATTGACGTTGAACTACGCCACCTCTCTCGCCACTCCGAGACCGTAGCTACAGCGGCTTTTTTGGGCAGCGACAAAGGCGGTAGCGACGAAGAAAATATAGACCCAAGTAGCGGCTTGCCGGAACACCTTGGTGACGATCGCTATTTAACTGGCCTGACCCATCTCGGCGGCATAGGCAAGGCCTGGTCTACCTTTCTTGACCTCAACAATGTTTCCGATAACGACTACTTCAATGACTTCGGCAGCCTCGGGCAGGAGTCGAGGAGTCGGATTAATCTGCGCCGAATCGCCGGCGTGAGCTATAAAACTGATCATTGGGATTATCGAGTCGAAGCTCAGGATCATCAAATAATTGTTGATGGGCTGGAAGAGCAGTACTCGGTGCTACCTAAGGTGACCGCCAATGGTCACTATCGTTTTAATAACAATTTAGTTGTCGATTTAAATAATCAGACCGCGCGCTTTGACCATGATGACCCAGACTTTGTCACCGGAGACAGACATCGTCTCGAATACGGAATCAGTTGGGATAAACGCTGGACCTGGGGTTACTTTCGACCAGAATACCGCCTTAAGCACCTAGCCTATAACCTCGACAACCAAATCGGTAGCCAACCACAGAGTAATGTTTCAGCTGTAACTGTTCCAGTATCTTCACTGGATACCAGCCTGTTTCTCGAGCGTCCTGCGCGCTTTTTCGACGGCTATACTCAAACCTTAGAGCCGCGACTCTACTATGTGAAATCGGCGTTTAAAGATCAGTCGGGACTTCCGGACTTTGACACTCGCGAATTCACCCCCTCCTATGACCTACTATTTCGCGATGAGCGCTTTAATGGCGGTGATCGTATCTCTGATGAAGAGCGCTTAACCATCGCTCTCACTACCCGCTATATAGATAGCAAATCTGGTCAGGAGCGCTTTAGTGCCAGTATCGCCCAAGCGATTAACTATATTGATCGCAGAGTAACCCTGTCATCCAACCCCAGTGTGGACGAACTCGGGGAACTGGCCCGCAGGCAGTCTCCCCTGGCAGTCAAACTTGCTGGTCGGCTGAATAAGAGCTGGCGCTTTAGCAGTGATATTATCTATGACACCCACGATAATGATCTGGCAAAAAGTAGCATTGCATTGCGCTACAATGACCGCCAGAATCGCTTGTTGAATTTTAGTTATAACTCAACTCGCCGAGCGCCGCGACTATTTGATGGGGCGCTCTTAGACCAGAATATAAAGCAGGCAGATGTATCCGCATTTATGCCCCTGCAAGGCAACTTTAACTTGGTCGGCCGCTGGAACCATGACTTTACCAACAGTCGTATGCTCGACGTCTTTGCCGGGTTCGAATATAACAGCTGCTGCTGGCGGGCGAGCCTGATTGCACGGCGCTCGCTGGATAGAAAAGATGAAATACTGCTACCGGAAGAAGATTTAAAGCTAACCAATGGCATCTTTTTCCAAATACAATTTAAAGGTCTGGCCGGTGCAAATGGTCGGGTTGATTCAATGCTAAAAAATGGTATCTACGGTTATGGATCTCAAGAAAACTTGTAACACCGCTCTGCTTGCTGTCTTACTGACAGCTTTTTCAGTCACCGCCAGCGCCCAGCTTGAAATTCTCGATAAGGTAGTTGCTATAGTCGATGAAGATGTAGTTTTAGAGAGTGAAGTGCAGCGTCGACTGGCTACCATCTACGCTCAGATTCAACAGTCTGGCACTCAGCCTCCGCCTCAAGAAATTGTTGTACAACAAGTCTTAGAGCGCCTGATCTCAGAGCGCCTGCAGTTGAATATGGGCTACAGCGCCGGCATTCGCATCACTGATGCGGAGCTGAATGATGCCATGGCACGAATCGCCAGCAGCAATCAGTTGACCATGGAGCAGTATGCTGAACAGGTCCATGCCTCAGGTTCCACACTATCCAATGTGCGCGAAGAAATCCGCAACGAAATGATTCTGATGCGTGTGCAGCAGGGCCAGGTGATGCGCCGTATTCGTATCAGCAACCAAGAGTTAGATAACTTTCTCAACTCTGAAGAGGGTCGCTTTATGACCTCTCCCGACGTTAATGTGGGCCATATTTTGCTGCCAGTGCCGAGCGGCAAAAACAATGAAGAGGTCAATGCTATTCTCCAGCGTGCTCAGGGTCTGCTGGAAGAGGCCAACAATGGTACCGATTTCCGTCAATTGGCGATTGCCAACTCCGCGGATCAGACGGCTCTTCAGGGTGGCGATCTCGGCTGGCGCAAAATGGCGCAGCTGCCAGGTGTATTTATTGAAGCGGTAGAAAAATTAGAGATAGGCCAGATATCTGAGCCGATCCGCAGCGACGCTGGCTATCACCTGATTAAGCTCTATGAGCGCAAAGGCGGCGGTGAGCAACTTATTGAACAACACTTTGCCCGTCATATTCTGATCAAGCCAAATGAGATCCGCGACGAGGAAACTGTTGTTAGCCAACTCACTGAGCTCCGAGAGCGCATTAAAGCTGGCGAAGATTTTGCCTTATTAACAAAAGAATTTTCTGAAGATCCGGGCTCTGCACTCAATGGTGGCGAGTTGGGCTGGTCTACGCCAGGTATGTTTGTTCCAGAGTTCGAGCAGACCATGGGCAGCATAGAACTAAATGAAGTCAGTGCGCCGTTCCTGTCGCAATTTGGCTGGCACATACTGCAGGTCACTGAGCGCCGCAATCAGGACTTTAGCGAAAACATTACCCGCAATCGCGCACAAAATCTGCTGCGTCAGCGCAAGTACGAAGAAGAGCTTCAGGTCTGGTTACAAGAGATTCGCGACGAAGCCTTTGTCGAAATAAAAGAGTCTGCAGGCACATGACGCTTCGATTGGCGCTGACGCCAGGAGAACCCTCCGGCATTGGCGCTGATATTTTGATCGGCCTGGTGCAGGGCGGCAGCGAGCAGGAACTGATTGCCTATGCTGATCCACAGTTTATGCAGCAGCGCGCCGCACTGCTTGGGTTAACCCTGACGCTGCGGGAGCCAGGTGCAACAGCAAAACCGTTGGCCCCCGGTGAACTGGCAATAGTTCCTGTGGCTTTGGCACAGCCAGCTATTGCCGGCCAGCTAAATAAAGCCAATGCATCTTATGTGCTGGCCTGCCTAGATGCGGCTATAGACGCCTGCACCACAAACTACTGCCAGGCCATGGTCACTGGTCCGGTGCAAAAGTCGATTATCAATGATGCCGGCTTCGCTTTTTCTGGGCATACAGAATACCTTGCTGACAAGACTGCTACGCCTTTAGTGGTGATGATGCTGGCAACTAGCGAACTGCGCGTTGCTCTAGCCACGACCCACCTGCCTCTGCGGGATGTAGCTGACAACATTACTCAATCCTCATTGCGCCAGGTGATCGATATTCTGGTCGCCGATCTTAAAACCAAATTTGGCGTCGCCGACCCAGCGATTCTTGTCTGCGGCCTAAACCCCCATGCAGGTGAAAACGGTCATTTGGGGCATGAAGAAATAGATGTGATTGAGCCAGTGCTGGAACAGTTTCGACAACGGGGTATCAACCTGATTGGGCCTCTGCCTGCGGATACACTCTTTACCCCCAAGTATCTGGATAACGCAGATGCCGTATTGGCTATGTACCACGATCAGGGTTTACCTGTACTGAAATACCAAGGCTTCGGCCGCGCCGCCAATATTACCCTGGGCCTGCCGATTATTCGTACCTCAGTGGATCACGGCACAGCACTGGATCTAGCGGGAACTGGTCAGGCCGACCAGGGCAGTCTTCACACAGCTATTCAAGTCGCCGTCGATATGGCGACCCATCAAACCCTACGCGGTTAAATAATGACAATTCAACACCAGGCTAGAAAACGTTTCGGGCAGAATTTTCTCGTCGACCAACATATTATTGGACAGATTATTGCCGCCATTGGCCCCAGTGCCGACGACAATTTAATAGAGATCGGCCCCGGTACCGCTGCCATCACCGAGCATTTAATCAAGCGCTGCCCGTCTATGAAAGTGGTGGAGCTGGATCGCGATCTGGTGAGCTTTCTCACTGAGAAATTTGCCGACTACCCGGAGTTTAGTATTTTTAGTGGCGACGCCCTCAAAACCGACTTTGCTCAGTTTCATGATGGGCGTCAAATGAGACTTGTAGGTAATCTACCCTATAATATTTCCACACCAATACTCTTCCACCTGTTAAAGAATCGCACGCTGATTAAAGATATGCACTTTATGCTGCAGCGTGAGGTGGTGGATCGGCTCAGTGCAGCCCCGGGCAGCAAGACCTATGGTCGCCTCTCGATTATGGTGCAATATCACTGTCGGGTGATGCCGCTGATACCGGTTCCCCCATCAGCTTTTCGCCCAGCACCCAAGGTTCAATCGGCGATTGTACGGCTCAAGCCCCACAGCACCAAACCATGCCTGGCTGAAAATGAAGAGCTACTTAGCCAAATTGTTAGCTTGGCTTTCCAGCAGCGACGTAAAACCCTCCGCAATGGCATCAGAGCTTACGCCGAGCATCTGATTGGAGTTGAGGAGATTGTAGACTTATCGCGCCGTGCTGAAGATTTGTCAGTGGCTAACTTTGTCGCCCTATCGAATTATATTAACCAAAGTATACTGAGCAAAAAATGAGCCTCGAAGCGATCACCGTAAAAGTCAAAACCGAATATCTTCCACAGCAGTCAAAGCCTGATCAGGCCCAATTTGCCTTCGCCTACCACATCACCATTCACAACCAGAGTGATATCCCAGCCCAGCTCCTTGGACGCCACTGGATAATCACTGATGCCAACGAAGCTAAACAGGAAGTTCGCGGAGCCGGTGTTGTCGGTGAGCAGCCGCTCATCAGCCCAGGACAGTCCTATAAATACAGCAGCGGCGTGATGCTCGACACACCGATCGGCACTATGCAGGGCTGCTATAAAATGCGCGATGATGAGGGCTGCGAGTTTGACGCCACCATAGAGCCCTTTTTACTGTCAACGCCACACGCCGTGAACTAAATGACAGACTACGTGGTTGGCGATCTTCAAGGCTGTCTGGACCCACTGCTTAAGCTGTTGGATAGAGTACAGTTTGATCCCACCGCCGATCGTCTAATAGCCACTGGCGATCTCATTAATCGTGGCCCCCAATCACTAGAGACCCTGCGCTTTTGCATGAGTCTCGGCAGTGCTTTTAAAACTGTGCTCGGCAATCATGATCTGCATCTATTGGCGATTGCCCACGGCATTAGAAAGCCCACACCAAAAGATACCTTAGATGAAATTCTCAGCGCCAGTGATCGGGATGAACTGATCAACTGGCTGCAGCAACAGCCCCTACTTCTCAGTATCGATCAATACACCATAGTGCACGCAGGTATACCGCCCAACTGGACTGTCAGCGCTGCGCGAACCTTGGCCGCAGAGGTTGAGCAGGTGCTGAAATCCGATCAAGCGTTGAACTATTTTCAAGGAATGTATGGCGATCAACCCGATAGCTGGTCTGAGGATCTTAGTGGGCCAGCGCGCTGGCGACTGATTACCAACTATCTGACCCGAATGCGTTACTGCACCGCTTCAGGTCAGCTGGAATTGGAAGCTAAAAGCGCACCAGATCAACAGACTGATGCTCTCACGGCTAAATTTGCCCCCTGGTTTAGTTTTCCAAATAGGAAGACTGCGGAGGATAAAATTATCTTTGGCCACTGGGCAGCACTTGAGGGGAAGCATCTTGGCAACAATCTTTTCCCTCTGGATACAGGCTACGTCTGGGGTGGTGCAATGCGTCTTATGGACCTCAGTACCTGTGACTATACTGAGCAAAGTGCCCCACCCCCAAATTCCCAATAACGATCCCTGCTTAATGAATGAGGTAGTAGATGCGAAACTTATCTTTAACCAAATTAACCGTCTCACTATTTAGTCTGGCATTAGTTTTTAGTCTGGCGCTGCTTGGCGGCTGCACTGACAAGCAGCCAGCGCCTGAGCCTGGGACGTTGATCTCTGGTATAGATAAGCTGGGTATGGATAACTCGGTGAGACCGCAGGACGACTTCTACCAATACGCCAATGGCGGCTGGCTTGCCAGCACTGAGATCCCAGCGGATGAGGTGGGATGGGGAAGCTATATGACTCTGCGTAAAAAGAGCCTCGAACAGTCCCGCGCTATAGTGGAAGATGCGGCCAAAAATGCCGGGGATGATGCGGCCAAACAAAAGATTGGTGCTTACTACAGCGCCTTTCTCAACCAAGAGAAAATAGAAACTCTGGGTTTAGCACCTGTTAATCAATACCTACAGACTATAGATAAACTCACGGATCACGATCAGGTCGCTGAGTTTCTCGGCGCGGTTAATCCAGCTGGTATAGACGGGCCATTTAACCTCTATGTAGGTCAGGATGATAAAGACGCCTCAAGCTATATACTGCACTTTGTTGAGTCTGGTCTAGGACTTCCGGACCGCGATTACTACAGCGACGACTCAGAGCGTGGCAGAGAAATAATTGTCCGCTATCAGCAATATCTTGAAGAGCTACTCGCGCTATCTGGACACAGCGAGGCAAAGCTTGCCGCACAGCGTATCCTGGCTCTGGAGACTCGGCTGGCAGCCCACCAATGGGACAAGGTTGACAACCGTGACGCCGACAAGCGCTATAACAAGCTCTCCGCAGCCGAGTTCAAAGAACTGGTGTCAGCATTCGATGTAGATGGCTATATGGTTGGTATAGGAGTCCCGCTGCCAGACTATGTCATTGTCGGGCAACCTAGCTATCTATCGGCACTCAACCACCTATTCCAAGACGTTGATCTAGCCGCCTGGAAGGACTATCTGCGCGCCAATGTACTTTCCAGCTATGCCAATTATCTGCCTAAGGTATTTGTCGATATACATTTCGACTTCTATTCCAAGTTTCTCTATGGCCGGGAAGAGCAACAGCCCAGGTGGCGCAAAGCGGTTAGCTCGATCAACCGCAATATTGGCGAGCTGCTAGGACAGCTCTATGTAGCCAAACATTTCGCCCCGGAGTCGAAAGCACGTATGGTCACCATGGTGGATAATCTTATTGCCGCCTATGCCGAGTCGATCAAGAAGCTCGATTGGATGAGCGAAGAAACTAAACAGCAATCGCTGATCAAGCTATCCAAGTTCACCCCTAAAATTGGCTATCCCGACGCCTGGAAAGACTACTCAGCGCTGACCATCAAAGCCGACGACCTAGCAGGTAATATCCAGCGGTCACGAACCTTTGGCCACAATCAGAATATGGCCAAGCTGGGAGCACCCATAGATCGCAACGAGTGGTTTATGGCACCTCAAGAAGTGAACGCCTATTACAATCCAGGGCTCAATGAGATCGTCTTTCCCGCCGCCTATCTGCAAGCGCCAAACTTTATCCCCGAAGCTGAGGATGCCTATAACTATGGCACCATTGGCTCAACCATCGGCCACGAGATTGGACATGGCTTTGACGATCAGGGCAGCAAGTATGATGGTGATGGCAATCTAGTAAGCTGGTGGACTGATGCGGACCGCACGCAGTTTGAAGCCCGCACTAAAGGCTTAGTGGAACAGTTCAGCAAGTTTGAGGCACTACCGGGATTGTTTGTTAATGGCGAGCTCACCCTGGGCGAGAATATTGGTGATTTAGGCGGCACCAGCATCGCCCTCAAGGCCTATCGCATGTCACTTAAGGGACAGCCGTCACCAGTAATAGACGGCTTTAGCGGCGCACAACGCTTCTTTCTGGGCAACGCACAGTCAAGTCGCATTAAGTGGCGCGATCAAATTCTGGAGATTATCGTTAGAACCGATCCCCACTCTCCTGATGTCTTTCGTATAAATGGAGTGTTTCCCAATATGCCTGAATTCTACCGAACCTATGATGTGCAACCTGGAGATAGCTTATTCCTGCCCGAACAGGAGCGGGTAAAGATCTGGTAAGGCGTAATTCTGTCGTTAAAGAACCGCTTACCCATTTAGCCCTGGTATTTGAAAAAGTCGGGGCGAAAAAAAACCGGACATTTATTCAGAGTCCGGTTTTTTTAATGCGAAAGTAGAGCTTATTCGCCAGTTGTCTCTGCAACATCAGCCATATCATTAGCTGCACGGTCTACCAGTTCAACATAGGCCATAGGTGCATTATCACCTGTGCGGTTGCCGCACTTTAGAATACGAACATATCCACCTGGACGCTCCAAGAAACGCGGACCCAGATCGGTGAAGAGCTTACCCACTGTCGCTTTGTTACGCAGACGGTCAAAAGCTAAGCGACGATTAGCGACGCTGTCTTCTTTAGCAAGAGTGATGAACGGCTCTGCAAAACGACGTAGCTCTTTAGCCTTGGGCAGAGTAGTTTTAATCAACTCGTGCTCAACCAATGATGCAGTCATGTTACGGAACATAGCTCTCTTGTGAGTGCCGGTCTTATTTAGCTTGCGGCCACTATAGCGAT
>JAFMBU010000059.1 GCA_017858295.1 Porticoccaceae bacterium
TGATCAAAGAGTATGGCTCTGGAGGAGGTGGTGCCCTGGTCCATTGCTAGAATCAATTTTTGCTCTGTGTCCATGGTCACGCCTTTTGTTGTTCGGTTATTTCGTTTTCGGTAGCACCACGACTTCAGTGGCGCTGTAAATATCATGAAGGCAAGCTTTGGCTGGTGGCATAAGACACCAGAGATAACCAATGCCGCCAAAGGCTAGAGATAAGCTGGCGAGCAGGCTGCGTTTAATGCATTGCTCGGGGGTGGCCAGTGAGCCGTCCGCCTGCTGCAATTTTAGGCGCCAGGACTTCATGCCCAGAGTCTGGCCCTGTTTGCGCCAACATATATAGTAGTAGCCGACTAAGGCTGCGATCATGCCGGCAAAACTGAGCCATTGCAGCAGTGCGCCGGGCTGCACATCTTCAACTTGCTGTGACCCGCTAAATAAAACTTTAATCATGGTGAGCAGAAATCCATAGGCGAGGATTATCGCGAACAGCAGGAAGGCATCGTAGATCAATGCGGCGAGGCGACGCCACAAATTGGCAGTGGGATAGGGCGCAGTTAAAGGTAGGGACATATATTATTGGTCACAGTGGTTAATCATCTCCGAATTCTGCCGAAAGCCAGTACAATGCGCAATCATTAGAAAAACTATCGGGAGATTGTAGTGGATTGGATTTACGGCATACATGCTGTTCAAACCATGCTCAAGTCAGCGCCAGGGCGCGTGCGTGAGCTGCATGTTCAACGGGGCCGTCAGGATGATCGTCTACAAAAAATTCACAAGTTGGCCGAGCAGCATGGTGTGACCTTGCAGTGGGCGACGGTGAAAAATCTCGATGACAAGGTTGAGGGTCGCCATCAGGGTGTTATTGCCCTCTGTGAAGAAGGGCAAACTTACGACGAAGCGTTTTTGCTTGAGATGATGGAGAAGCAGGGCGGCAAGGCGCTGTTTTTGGTTCTCGACGGCGTTACTGATCCACATAATCTCGGCGCCTGTCTGCGCTCAGCAGATGGTGCTGGGGTGCATGCTGTGATTGTGCCGAAGGATAACTCTGTGGGCCTGACCCCAGTGGTGCAGAAGGTGGCCTGTGGTGCTGCCGAATCTATGCCCCTGGTGATGGTGACTAATCTCACTCGTACGCTGGAGAAGTTGCAGCAGGCTGGTGCTTGGGTTGTGGGCGCTGCCGGTGAGGCTGATCAGTTTATCTATGATTTGGATCTCACTGGTCCTTTGGTGCTGGTTATGGGGGCTGAGGGTAAGGGTATTCGTCAGTTGACGCGCAAGCAGTGTGACTATCTGGCCAAGTTACCTATGGCAGGAGAGGTGAGTAGTTTAAATGTCTCTGTGGCAACTGGAGTCTGTCTTTTTGAAATCGTCCGTCAGCGGCGTGGCTAGTATTGCTTTGGAGGCCCTCTCCCAATAGCCTTGTTGTCAAAAGTCAAAATATGTAGGCCAAGACAAAAACGCTCGGCTGCAATTTTCGGCTATGCTTAGTTAAGATGAAGCTTTGCGATAAAGTACTGAAAAAAACGGTCTGTAAAAATCGCGCAAAGTCTACAGACAGCCAAATTAACAAGGATAACCTGGCTAGGAATATGGCAGAGCGAAACCTTTATTCAATTCCCAATATTCTAAGCCTCACTCGGCTGGCTCTGGTGCCGGTGCTGATTGCGTTGGCCTACTTCGACAAGCCGGAGGAATTTCTGGCGATTCTCGCCGTCTCTCTGCTCAGTGATGTCTTTGATGGCTATTTGGCGCGCAAGTTAAATCAGGTTTCGGAATTGGGTGCCAAGCTGGATAGCTGGGCCGATATGCTCACTTATGGCTGTATGATTATCGGTCTCTACTGGATCTGGCCGCAGATATTCGCCCAGCAGGTGTGGTTTTTAGTGGCCGCTACTCTCTCGTTTATGCTGCCGGTGTTGTATGCGTTTAACAAGTTTGGCGAGTATCCCAGCTATCACACTCTCGGTGCCAAGACGGCGGCGGTACTGATGGCTCCTGCGTTTTATCTGCTCACCTTGATGGATGCCGATCTGTTTTTCAATGCAGTAATTATTTTCCATATAGTGGTCGCCGTGGAAGAGATGGTGATTACCTCGGTTCTGACTCAGCCACGGAGTAATGTGCGCTCGATTTTGAGTATTGTCGGTAGCTCAAAACTGGTTGAATAACTGCGCCAGGTATTTCTCTCTGCAAAATCTTCTGCAGGCTACTCTTCATGACCCTCTATCCGACTGAAAATGTCGGTTGCAACGGGCAGGTCAAGTCACTACAATGGCGCGGTTTTACAGCGTCTGGGCCTCTCGGCTCAGGCACTCCTTGTCTCACTGCAGCGACCCATAGGCGTTAGCGGGAGACTTTTAAATCCACGAGGAGATACAATGCGTCACTACGAAATCGTATTTCTGGTTCACCCGGACCAGAGCGAGCAAGTTTCCGGCATGATCGAGCGTTACACAGCTTCTATTGAAGCTGGTGAAGGCAAGGTCCATCGCATGGAAGACTGGGGTCGCCGTCAGTTGGCTTACCCAATCAATAAAATTCACAAAGCTCACTACATTCTGATGAATGTTGAATGTAGTCAGGAAGTTCTCGACGAGCTTAATTCTACTTTCCGTTATAACGATGCTGTTCTGCGCAGCTTGGTTGTCCGTCGCGATGAAGCGATTACAGCTGAGTCACCGATTATGAAAATCGAGAATGCTGATAAAGCAGACAAAGAAGCACGCGAGCGTCGCAACGCCGCTAAAGCTAAAGCTGATGAAGCTAAAGCCGCTGAAGATGCTGCCAAGGCTGCTGCTGAAGCTGCCAAAGTTGCTGAAGCACCAGCAGAAGAAGTTGTTGAAGCAGCGAAAAGCGAGGGAGAAGAATAATGGCTAAGTTTGTACGTCGTAGAAAGTTTTGTCGTTTCAGTGCCGAAGGCGCGCCTGAGATCGATTACAAAGATTTAGACACTTTGAAAGGCTATGTGTCAGAGAGCGGCAAGATTGTACCTAGCCGTATCACTGGTACTAAAGCTCGCTATCAGCGTCAATTGGCAGAAGCTATTAAACGCGCTCGTTACATCGCGCTGCTGCCATACACCGATAGCCATAAGTAATAGAGGTTAAGTCCTTTGCGAGCCCTAGCAGAATTAATTATGCGTGGGCGTGCTCTGGCATGTGGCGTTGCGGTATTTGGTAGCTTGCTACCATTGATAAGCCCAGCGACCATCGGCCTGGTCACCCTTCGTAAAGATAGCTCAGAAGGTTTAATTGTTGCACTTTGGGCATTGTTGCCCTGGTTGGCACTTTACCTAACTGGCAGTATGAGCCCCTTGTTAACCCTGGCTCCCTCTGCGGCACTGATAGTAATAGTGGTCGCAGCCAATGTTTTACGTACCACGGCATCGTGGCAGTGGACATTGATTGGAGTTGGTCTCTGCAGTGCTGTAGCAGTATCCATTGTTGGATTTGCTGCCAGTGCAGATATAGATCAGGTAGTGGCAGAGGTTGCCGAGCTGGTCGCACAAATTAGTGCGCAGGCCGGTGTGTCGGAGGAGCTGAGTCTGGTTCCCGACAGAACATTTGTGCTGGGTTTGTTGGCATGGATGATCGCTCTTACTGTGGTCTGTGGCTTGTTAGTTGCTAGGTGGTGGCAGGCGCTGTTGTTTAATCCCGGCGGATTTCGCGAAGAATTCCACGGTTTTCGATTAGAGCGGCGTGTTGCGATTATCTTGTTCGCGATTGTTGTTGCTGGTGTGGCGCTGCCCCGTGAGTACACACCCTGGATTGAGTTGTTGTCGCTGCCGCTGTTAATTGCCGGCGTGGCACTGGTTCACTCTAGTGTGAAAGTTATGGGTTTTGGTGGGCACTGGCTTGGATTAATGTACTTCGGACTGTTCTTTATTGGTCCAACAGGTACTGTGTTGGTCGGCCTTGGATTGGTTGATAGCATATTGAATTTACGCTCTCGTCTTGCGGCGTTTAAAAACCGCGACTCCTGAGCCAAGTATGAAAAGAGGATAATAAGATGGAAGTCATTCTGTTAGAAAAGATCGGCAAGTTGGGCAATATTGGTGACAAGGCTAGTGTAAAAGCTGGTTTCGGTCGCAATTACCTGATCCCTCAGGGCAAGGCTGTTTTTGCTACAGCGTCAAACATTGCTGACTTCGAACTGCGTCGCGCAGATCTCGAAGCCGCTGCGGCGTCCAAGTTAGAGGCAGCTCAAACACGCGCTGCGGCACTGGCTGCAATCGGTTCAGTGACTATCACTGCGGTTGCTGGTGACGAAGGCAAGTTGTTTGGTTCAGTGGGCATTCGCGAGTTGGAAGATGCACTTGCAGCTGCCGGCAGCGATATCAGCAAGAGCGAAATCAGCATGCCAGACGGTCCAATCCGTTTTGTTGGCGAGTTCAGCATTGAGTGTCAGCTGCATGTAGACGTTACTCAAAGCTTCACTGTTGTTGTTGAAGCTGAATAAATCCTAACTTAGTTCGGGAATTTATTGCAAAACGGCACTGCTTCTGAATAAGATGCAGTGCCGTTTTCGTATCCACTTTCGCGTAACCGTCGCGTAAAGTTGGCGTAAAAAAGAGCCTAATGATCAGTTAAAACTATGAACGAAGCATTATTTGCAGAACCCGCAGCCACTCAGCCACTGCCCCATTCGATTGAGGCGGAGCAGGCTGTACTCGGCGGTTTGATGCTGAAAAATGATGCTTTTGATGCTGCGGCGACAGTGTTATCTGACTCCGATTTTTACAGCCAAGACCATCAGCTTATTTTTAATGCCATGGCGAGACTGGCGGAACAGGGCCAGCCCTTTGACCCCATCACCCTCAGTGAATCCCTGCAAAACAGCAATGAGTTAGCCAGTATTGGCGGCGCCGAGTACCTTGTGGATCTCGCCAGCAGTACGCCAAGCTCGGCCAATATTGCGGCCTATACCCAGATCGTTCTCGAGCGTTCGATTGTCCGTCAGTTGATTGGCGCGGCCAGTGAGACGGTGCGTAAAGGCTACAATCCCCTGGGCTGGGATAGTGGACAGCTGTTGGCAGAGGCCGAGAGTCGGCTTCAGGAAATTATTGAAAACCGGCCTAAAAAGGGCGGTTTTAAAGAAGTTAATGCTCTGCTCAAAGAGGCGGTTGAACGCCTTGATGAACTGTTTAAAAACGATGCCGATATCACCGGCATGGGTACCGGCTTTAAAGACCTCGATGAGATGACCTCCGGCTGGCAGAAGTCTGATCTGGTGATTGTCGCAGGGCGACCGTCCATGGGTAAGACTGCCTTTGCCATGAATATGGTGGAGTATGCGACTTTAAATCAGGATCGCCCGGTACTGGTTTTCTCTCTCGAGATGCCAGCCAACCAGCTGATTATTCGACTGCTGTCGTCTATCGGCAAGATTGATCAGACGCGCATGCGCTCAGGCAATCTCACCGAAGATGATTGGCCGCGCCTCAGCAGCGCCGCCCAGCGTCTTAAAGATAGACCCCTATTTATTGATGACACCTCGGGTATCACACCGCTGGGGATGCGCAACCAGATCAAGCAGTTCACACGCGAGCGGGTCGAACAGCTGCGTCAGGAATGGCATCAGGAACATGGTGCGGATACGCCGGCGGATACAGAGGCACTCTATGCCCGAGCCCAGCCTGGTTTGATTATGGTGGATTACCTTCAGCTGATGAGTGGTAATAATCCGGCGGATGGTCGGGTGCAGGAGATCTCGCAGATCTCTCGGGAATTGAAAAACCTAGCTCGAGAATATGAATGCCCAATGATTGCACTCTCCCAGTTGAGTCGTAATCTTGAACAGCGCCCCAACAAGCGTCCGATTAACTCGGATCTGAGAGAATCTGGTGCCATTGAGCAGGATGCCGACGTGATTGTATTTCTCTATCGCGATGAGGTTTATAACGAAGATAGTCCCGACAAGGGCAGTGCCGAAATCATTATTGGCAAGCAGCGAAATGGTCCCATTGGCACTTGCCGATTAGCCTTTCTTGGCAAGTACACGCGCTTTGAAAATCTGGCTGGCGACTACTTCAGCGAAAACTAATTTTCTACCGACAGGCTTCCACAGGGTAATCGATCATGAGAATCTTCCACACCGTTAGTGGTCTTCGAGACGCGTTGACTGTGCATCGCCGTGAAGGTTTGCGCATTGGCTTTGTGCCCACTATGGGTAACCTGCATCAGGGTCATCTGGCGTTGGTGAAACAGGCCCGTGAAAGCTGCGACATAGTGGTCTGCTCAATCTTTGTTAACGCACTGCAGTTTGGCCTCAATGAAGATTGGGACAAGTATCCACGCACTTACCAGATGGATTGCGACAAGCTTACAGAAGCCGGTTGCGACTACCTCTTTCATCCAGATGATACCGAGATGTACCCCAATGGTCTGGATACTCAGAGTCGGGTTATCTGCCCGACCATGACCGATGTGCTCTGCGGCGCCAGCCGTCCCGGCCACTTCGAGGGTGTCACCACTGTGGTCTCTAAGCTGTTTAATATAGTTCAGCCCGACGAGGCTATTTTTGGTATCAAAGACTACCAACAGTTAGCGGTTATTCGGCGCATGGTCGAAGATCTCTGTATGCCGGTGCAAATTACTGCGGCACCGATTTATCGGGAAGCTGACGGTTTGGCCATGAGTTCACGAAATAGCTATATCACCGAGGAAGAGCGTCCCAAGGTGGTTGTTTTAAAAGATAGCTTGGAGTGGATTGCGCAGCAGGTTCGAGAGGGCGCACGAAATTTTCGCCAGTTAGAGGCGCTAGCTATTGAACGTATTGCTGAGGCTGGTTTTAAGACTGATTACATAACTCTGAGTAACAGCAAGACCTTGGATCCGGCGGCGGAAGATGACCTGGAAATTACGGTCCTGGGTGCTATTTTTACTGAGTCGGCACGACTGATTGATAATCTCAGCATTCGTCTAGACTAAAGACGTCACAAATATCGTTTAACAGGTTTTTTTAACTGCATAAATTATTTAGGAGCAAATATATGTTGTCCACCTATCTAAAGGCCAAGTTGCATATGGGCTCTGTGACTCAAGCGGAGCTTTGGTATGACGGCTCCTGTGCCATAGATGCGGATTTATTGCAGCTCTCTGGGATGCAGGAATTTGAGCAGATCGATATTTACAATATTACCAATGGCGAACGTCTAACCACCTATGTGATTGTCGCCGAGGCCGGTTCCGGAATTATTTCAATGAACGGCGCTGCGGCGCGAAAGTTTCAAGTTGGTGATCGAATTATTATTGCCAGCTACGGCCAGTTCTCTGAGCAGGAGGCCGCTGAGCACAAACCTAAGTTGGTCTACCTCAATCAGGATAATACGGTTGAGCGCAGTGCCAATACTATTGCTGTGCAATTAGCGGGGTAGACGCCAAGCTGATTGCTTAGCGCTGAGTTAGTCGCCGATTCGGCTCAGCACATGAGCCGAACAGCTGTTTCTTACTTCATTCTGCCTTATAGACTTGCTTGCCCGCCAACCAGGTTTCCAATACCTGAGTCTTCCATAAATCCTCTTGGGCAATCTGGTAAATATCCTGGTCGAGCAGAATAAAATCCGCCCACTTACCGGGGGTCAGTCCACCTAATCTATCTTCCTGATGAGCTGCCCAGGCGGCATCAATGCTAAAGCTGCGCATGGTCTCTTGTATGGTCATGGCCTCTTCGGCAATCCAGCCACCCTCAGGCTGATTCGCTTTGTTTTGTCTGGTGACGGCGGCGTGGATACCGTCGAATGGGGCGGCTAACTCAACTGGAAAATCGGACCCTGAAACCACGCGACTACCCTGGTCGAGAAAACTGCGCCAGGCATAGGCACCTTTTAGCCGTTCGGCACCAATCCGGTCTTCGGCCATATTCATATCGCTAGTGGCGTGAGTCGGCTGCATGGAGGGAATTACATCAAGGCTTTTAAAGCGCGGAATATCGCTTAGGGCGACCACCTGAGAGTGCTCAATGCGGTGGCGCAGATGGCGGCCACCCACAGTATTGTAAGCATGCTCAATCTCATCTAGGGCGATACGATTGCCTTTATCACCAATAGCGTGAATGGCAACCTGAAATTCTGCTTCAGTTGCGAGACTAAATAGCTTGCGCAGTTGCTCAGCGCTGGTCAGCAGCAGTCCGCTGTGATCGGGGCGATCCTGATAGGGTTCCAGCAGAGCGGCGCCTCGGCTGCCGAGAGCACCGTCGGTATAGATTTTAATACTGCGGGCGCTATACATATCATTGTCGCCCAGGCTATGGCCGGCGGCGAGGATTTGCTCAAGCTCGGGATCGGTTGATGAGATCATGCCGTAGAGACGCACCTGCATGGCACCGCTGTCGGCCAGTTCGCGATAGAGAGCATGTTCTGTGGCGCTGACGCCTGCATCATGGGCAGAGGTAATGCCCAAACTGAGCAGATGCTTGCTCACAATATCCAGTGCGACACTGATCTCTACAGCGCTTGGGCTGGGAATTGCTTGATTGATCAGGTTCATGGCGTTGTCGATAAACAGGCCAGTTGGCTTGCCATCGGCATGCCGAAGAATTTCGCCACCTGGGGGTGAAACTGTATTGGCATCAATGCCAGCTGCATTCATTGCCGCGCTGTTGGCCCAACCGGCGTGACCATCGACACGGGTCAGCCACACTGGGCGGTCGGTGATAAATTGATCCAGCTGGGCGGCAGTGGGAAATTGCTGGTCTGGCCACAATACCTGATTCCAACCGCGACCTTTAATCCACTGCAGTTGAGGCTGTTGAGCGGCGTAGCTGGCGACTTTTTCAGCGGCTTGCTGAGCGGATTGTTGGCCGCGGACATCAACACTCAATAGAGTGAAGCCGAGACTCGAAACATGACCGTGAGCGTCGATAATACCCGGAATCAGTGTTTTCCCCTGACCATTGATTTTATCTGCCTTGGGGTAATCTGCCGAGAGTTGCCCATCGCCAGTGGCGAGGACTTTACCGTCTCTGAATGCTATAGCAGTAAAACTAAATAGCTCACGCTGATTGTTAAAACTGTAGCCCTGAATATTGTCGATCAACGTTGTGTTGGGCTGCTCAGGGTC
>JAFMBU010000060.1 GCA_017858295.1 Porticoccaceae bacterium
TTAAAATCTAGCTCTTAAAACCTTCCTCGAGCTTCTTCTCAACCAGAATGTTTTTCAGCTTGGCATACTGAGGAACGCCATTTTTATAGGGAGGATAATCCTCACCCTGAATCAGCGGTTGAAAATACTCGCGTGCTTTTGCGGTGATGCCAAAACCATCTTTGGTGATAAATGAGCGGGGCATCTTCTTCTCAATATTGGCGACCTTGCTGAGGGGTGCTTCACCCAGCGACCAACTGTATTTTTTACCCGTCCCCCGCTCTATAGTCACCATGATTCCAGCTTTGCCTTCGAGGGCTTTTTCGACTGCACCCACACCCACGGCATAGGCCTGATCTACATCGGTTTTTGACGCTATATGGCGCGCGGAACGCTGCAGATAGTCCGCCAGGGCATAGTGGTATTTATGACCGAGACTGTTTTTAACCATGCTGGATAGAGTCTGGGCGACACCGCCGAGCTGCTGGTGTCCGAAAGCATCTTTGTGCAATGACCCGGAAATTAGCGCACCGTCGGCGTATTTGGCGCCCTCTGAGGCGACCACTACGCAGTAGCCTTTGCTTTTAACCGTGGCGTCTACTTTGGCAATAAACTCATCCCGGGAAAAGGGGATTTCTGGGAAAATAATAATATGCGGTGGGTCACCAGCTTCTTCTGCGGCCAAGCCCCCTGAAGCAGCGATCCAGCCCGCGTGGCGGCCCATCACTTCGAGGATAAATATCTTGGTTGAGGAGGCACACATGGAGGCTATATCGAGGCTCGCCTCTTTGGTGGAGACGGCTACATATTTAGCCACCGAACCAAACCCAGGTGAGCAGTCGGTAAAGGGCAGATCGTTATCTATGGTTTTGGGGATATGGATTGCTTGCAGTGGGTAGTTCATGCGCGCAGCGATCTGCGACACCTTGAGACAAGTATCCGCTGAGTCGCCGCCACCGTTATAAAAGAAGTAGCCAATATTGTGCGCTTTAAAGACTTCAACCAGGCGCTCGTATTCGGAGCTGTCTTCATTGTGATCGCGCATTTTGTAGCGACAGGAGCCAAAAGCGCCACCGGGGGTGTGCTTTAGAGAAGCTACGGCAGTGGGGGTTTCTTTACTGGTATCTATAAGGTTTTCGTGGAGTGCACCGAGGATGCCATTTTGACCGGCGTAGAGGGTGCCGATTTTGTCCTTGTTGGCGCGGCAGGCTTCAATAACTCCAGCGGCAGAGGCGTTAATCACGGATGTGACGCCTCCAGATTGTGCATAGAACGCATTTCTTTTGGCCATGTAATTCTCTCTTCCCTGTAGTCCTTTGTGGAGGCGCTATGGTAAAGGTTTCATGCGCCCTCAGGAAGCGGGAACTAGCGGGTGAAGGCCTTAAATAGTGAAAATTCGATCACACCGTAACTGGGATTATTAAGATTGTGCTGAGGTTGATAGGTATATTCCACTCGGGTCGCGGCGCTGAAATCGCCCAATTTAAACTGATAGAGTAGCTCGAGCTGTTGTTCACGACCCTGAGGCTGCAGGTCGAAGTCGATGGTTTCATAGGTAACTTGGCGATCAATGGTGCGGCCGGTGGCCAGTTGCAGACTGCCCTGGCCGCTCTGCACGCGAAGGGGTTGGTGCAGGCTTATGCTCAGGCGATCGTCTGTCTGCCAATCCGGCGAGCTGTTTAGACCAAGCGACCAAGAATTACTGCTGATGGATTTGTCGACATTAAATAGGCCTCTATTTTCCACTAGACCACTTTGAGTGGCGCCCAAATAAACCGCGAATATACCCTGCCATGTGGAATTAAATTGCACATGGCCATTGAGGCCAAAAAAGTCTGTGCCGCTATCCTGCAACTTGCCAAGGTTTGTCCCTAGACTAGCGCCGAGCAAGCTTTCCTCTTCACTGATAAAACCACGTTGAAAATTGATGCTAAAAGCCGGGGACCAGAGTGCGTATTCCAGCAGGCTGCCATGGCTGTGGTTTTCGCTGGGGCCGGTTAGGAGGTCGCCAGCGCCAGAGTGCTTAAATTGAGAGCCTTCAAACATGCCTACTCGAAATTTGCCGAGGCCCAAATTCATCGCGCCGCCACTGCTCCATCCATGGCGAGCAAAATTGAGCCAGGGCGCAGCAAAGCTGCTGTCGTCACTGTTGAAGTTCGGCGTGACAAAGGCATCGGCATAGACACCAAAGAACCAGCCGGGATTGGCATTGATACCCATAAAGCGGTCTATAGTGTTTTGATCGCTGGCGTAGGCGTTTGGCTGCGAGCCAAATTGGAGAGCCAAATAATCGGACTGTAACCCTGAGCCCTGGTGATCAATTAGGTTACTATTTTTACCCAGTTGTAAGCGCACGCCGCTGCTGAGTTGCTGCTCATGATGCTGCAAACGGCTGGCTGCTAGTGAGGGTTGAGACTGCTGTACTAACTGGCTGGCGTCGCGCAAAAAAGGGAAACCCTGTTGATCAAACAACGCCATATTGTGGCCTTGCAGGGCACTGACCAAGCTGCTGCCGAGACCCGCGCCAGCTACGCTAATAGTATTTACAGCTATATCACTGAGGCCGCTATTTAAGTTGTTGCCGCTGGCAACTCCCAGTGCGCCCACGGGTCGAGTCGCGGCATCCAGATCCAATAAACCCTGGCCGTAAATACTGCTGTCGCTATAGATACCGGTCTTATTGGCAGTGGTCAATAGACGCGCGGCCAGTTCGTGATTGCCAACAGTGGGGAACATCTGCTTTAACAGTGCCAGAGAGCCACTGACCACTGGGGCGGCAAAGGAGGTGCCAATGGCGCCACCATAATAGTGTGCGCCCACTTCGCCATCAGCCTCTGGTGGTGTTGGCCCCCAGATGCGCTCGTGGGTTTCCACATTGCCGTTGCCATTGCCATCACCACCGCCGGGTGCAACCAGGCAGTAGTCGGCTGCTACTCCACAGTGGTTGGAATAGAAGGCGATTTCACCGCTGTCGTCGACTGCGGCCACTGCCAGCATATGGTCTTTTAGTTCGGGAAATAGATAGGGCAGTCCAGGCATAAGTTCCGGGGAAGTGGCATCCACAAGATTGTCAAACTCATCAAGATCGTTCCACGCATTGCCCGCTGAAAAAACGAAGATTGAGCGCTCACCACGAGATTTATTCTGTTGTGCCAGAGCATCAATGGTGAGGCCAAATGCCGATTCCACTTGAGTTGCAGTATAAGAAGTGATCACTCCTGAAAAGCCAAAGCTCAGATTGATGATGTCCACTTGATCGGCCATGGTGGTGAAGCGATTGGCAAAGTAGTTGTCATCGGAAAAATTGATCTGCTCGACTTCGATAGGATCGTAGGGCCCGCCGCCGGATCCCAGAGGTATTTCGTAGGCCAAGATGCTGGCGTCAAAGGCCACGCCATGCATGTTGACGCCGCTACTGACCTCGAATCCATCCTTGTTGGCGGCAACAACGCCGGCGACCAATGTGCCGTGGCCAATTGCATCGTCGCTTCTTGGATTGCCGCTGCTGTAGTCGCTGCCGGCATACTCGACTTTATCACCGCCACCTTGAGTAAATTCAATATGCTCTTCATAGACACCTGAATCGATGACGCCGACTGTGACTCCTGCACCTGAGGCCCCGCGAGCATAGGCGCTGGATGCGTTGATCATCGCTAGGGCACCCATGGCGTCATACTCGTCGGTTTCGAATTCAGCGGCGAGTTGGTTTAGATTGCTCGGGTCCTGGATCTGATCGGCGAAGCTATTCCAGGGCGGCTTGCTGTTGTCCTGATTGCTTGTTGGAGGGGGAACAGTGATCCCTGTATTCGCGGGTTTTTGCCCGCCACCTCCGCCACCGCATCCACAAAGCGTGACAACAAGTCCGAGAGCCAGGATTGCAGAAAGATTAGTCGGCAAGCGTTTACTCCACAAATAAAGGTTATTTTTGGTGGTCAATACGTTTATTTTTAGACTACGGCGTGTAATTTTAGGAGTTTTTTTAGCCTGATGCCATAATCGCTCCAGTGGCAAACTATTTGGCGAGGTCAAAAAAGAAACTCATGCATATCCATATTCTCGGTATCTGCGGCACCTTTATGGGCAGCTTAGCACAGCTGGCCAAGCAGCTTGGTCACCAGGTATCCGGCAGCGACGCCAATGTTTATCCGCCCATGAGCACTCAGCTAGAGTTGGCGGGAATTGAGTTGACCGAAGGCTTTGACCCTCAGCAGCTGCAGCCGACGCCTGATCTGATTATTGTCGGCAATGCCCTGTCCCGAGGTAATCCCTGTATTGAATATATGCTCGACAATAGCCTCGTCTACACGTCCGGCCCCCAGTGGCTGGGAGAGCATGTTCTTCGAGACCAGTATGTTATCTCGGTTTCCGGTACCCATGGCAAGACCACTACCAGCAGTATGGTTGCTGCGATTCTCGAATATGCCGGTTTAAAACCGGGATTTTTGATCGGCGGTGTACCATTAGATTTTGGTCTCTCCGCGCGTTTAAGTGCAGGTAGCGGCGGCTACTTTGTGGTGGAAGCGGACGAGTACGACAGTGCCTTTTTCGACAAGCGTTCGAAGTTTGTCCACTATCACAGCAATACACTGGTGATGAATAACCTGGAGTTTGATCACGGCGATATCTTTGATGATCTGGCCGCGATTCAGCGCCAGTTCCATCATCTGGTGCGCACCTTGCCGAGCACGGGCCATCTTATTTACCCCCTTGATGATGGCAACTTGCAGCAGGTGGTTGATCAGGGTTGCTGGAGCCAGATACAGACTTTTAGTGAAGATACAGCGGCCTCTAAAAGCTGGCGCTACAAGTTATTGGCCGTCGACGGTTCGCAGTTTGAAATTATTGATGAGAAAGATCAGTCGGCACTTATAAGCTGGCAGCACAGTGGTAGACATAATGTACTCAATGCCATTGCAGCGGTGATGGCAGCCTCCACAGTGGGCGTTGGGTTGGAGAAGGCCTGCGAGGCGCTGTGTCAGTTCGTTGGCGTTAAACGGCGTATGGAGGTGATTTACGAGGATGATCGAGTTACGGTCTATGATGATTTCGCTCATCATCCCACTGCGATTATTAGTACCGTCCAAGGGCTGCGTGCAAAAGTGGGCACTGAGCAGGTGATTGCAATTGTTGAGCCGCGCTCGGCGACCATGAAGTTGGGTATGCATAAAGCCGCGTTGAGCGATGCTGTGGCGGCGGCGGATTGCGCTATTTGGTACAAAGGCCCGGCGATTAATTGGGATCTGCAGGCAGTGGCATCTGCCTGCACGGTGCCAGCTATGGTTTGCGATCAGATTGATCAGTTACTGACCAGTACATTAGAACAGCTTAATCAG
The DNA here is from genome assembly GCA_017858295.1 of Porticoccaceae bacterium. Lineage (GTDB taxonomy): Bacteria > Pseudomonadota > Gammaproteobacteria > Pseudomonadales > Porticoccaceae > HTCC2207. The sequence goes on from JAFMBU010000060.1 coordinate 5,313, forward strand.
AGTGCCGAGAAAGCCCATGTGGTGGTGATGAGCAATGGGGGTTTTGAAGGTTTTCATCTGCGCCTTGTGGCGGCGTTAGAGGCGAATCAAAAGGCGCAGTAAAAGCCAAATTAGTCGTACCTTGATTGCAGATCAAACCTGCAGGGAAAAGGTTACTGGCCCATCGTTGCAAAGAGATACCTGCATATCGGCGCCAAAAACACCCCATTGAGTTTTGTTATGAGCGGCTTTGGCACTAGTGGCAAAGTGGTTGTAGAGGGCCTCAGCATGAGCTGGCGCTGCCGCCGAGGTGAAACTCGGGCGCAGCCCCTTTTTAGTATTCGCCGCCAGAGTAAATTGCGAGACCACCAGCAAGCCACCCTGAATATCTCGCAACGATAGGTTCATCTTTCCGTCAGCATCTGAGAAAACCCGATAGTTAAGTACCTTCTCAAGCAGGCGTTCCACCTGTGTCTCCTGATCCTGGGGCTCTACCGCCAGCAGTAATAAAATACCTTGATCGATTTCACCGCAGACTTGGTTGTCTACCCGGACACTGGCGTGACTGACACGCTGAATTAATCCAATCATGAAAAACCCTAGCTCTTAACTTCGAGGTGGTAGGCGAGCCGATTGGTGGCCCGCACCAGTGCATCGGTGGTGCCGCGCTCAGAGGAAGAGTGGCCAGCGTCAGCAATAATATCCAATTTGGCGCTGGGCCAGGCTTGGCTTAGGGCAATAGCTTGATTGACCGGGCAGACCATATCGTAGCGACCGTGAATAATGGTGCCTGGAATATCTTTGAGCAGATGGGCGTTGTTGATGATTTGATTGGGTTCGATAAAGGCTTTGTTTATAAAATAGTGCGCTTCAATACGCGCCATGGCGACTGCCATATGGGGGTTGGCAAAGCGCTCGACCAATTCATTGTTGCTGGCGAGTGTGGCGCAGCGACCCTCCCAAATGGACCAGGCTTTGGCCGCGGCCATGCGCTCAAGGTCATTGTCTCCAGTGAGGCGACGATAAAAGGCAGCAACCATATCACCGCGTTCGCTCTCTGGTATCACTTGACTGTATTGCTGCCAGTACTCGGGGAAGATCCGCCCAGCACCATCCTGATAGAACCAATTGATATCTTCATCGCGACATAAAAAGATACCGCGCAGAATAAGTCCCAGCACCAGTTCTGGATACTGCTCGGCATAGAGCAGCCCGAGGGTGGAACCCCAGGAGCCGCCGAAGACTGCCCAGCGCTCAATATCCAGAGTTGTGCGGATGGTTTCAATATCCTCGATCAGAGCTGCAGTGTTGTTATTCTCCAACAGTGCATGGGGCGTAGAGCGGCCAGCACCCCGCTGATCAAATAAAATAATACGGAATTTTTCCGGATCAAAAAAACAGCGATCGGTCACTGTGGTGCCACCGCCTGGCCCGCCATGGATAAACAATATCGGTATACCGTCGGGGTTACCCGACTCTTCCAGATAGAGTTGATGAGGTGCTGTAACTGCTATAAATTGAGTTTTATAAGGCCGAATATCGGGAAAACGTTTGATCATTGAACTAGTATCACCTCGGCGGTGTTTCGTTTCATGTGATGCTTAGCATAGTCGATTATAGAGCGGATAAATATCCGATTGCAGATAAGCGGCCGGCGAGGCGAATGAGTTGAGGGCAAATAATGGCCGAGAATAGACGTTGTACCTGGTGTGGGGATGATCCGCTCTATCAGCAGTATCACGACCGCGAGTGGGGAGTACCCTGCCGCGATGATCGGACGCTATTTGAGTTTGTGGTGCTCGAAGGCGCCCAAGCAGGACTCTCCTGGATAACCGTACTGCGCAAGCGTGAGACCTATCGCAAGGCCTTTGCTAATTTTGATGTACACAGAGTCGCGGCATTTGATGATTCGGATGTAGAGCGACTACTGCAGGATCCGGGTATTGTTCGCAACAGACTTAAGGTTGCCAGCACCATCACTAACGCGCGGCACTTTATTGAGCTGCAGAAGGAACATGGGAGCTTTAGTGATTATCTCTGGGGCTTTGTGGATAACCAGCCAATCGTCAATCACTGGACATCTCTAGCAGAGATCCCAGTATCCACTGAGCTTTCCGATAAAATCAGTAAAGAGATGAAAAAGCGTGGGTTTAAGTTCTTTGGCACAACTATCTGTTATGCCTTTTTGCAGGCGGTGGGGGTGGTGAATGATCATACTCGGGACTGCTTCCGTTATGGTCAGAGCTGAGTCTGGCCTGTAACTATCCGACAATCACCATATCGCGGCCCATATGTTTTGCCTGATAGAGCCCATTTTCGGCGGTGGATATGAGGTCGTCGATGCCAGTACATTTATCAATTGAGGCAACACCCACGCTGAGGGAAATTCGCAACTGGTCGCCCTGGGCGTCCATGGCCAGTTTCCCGGCCTGTGCACGCAGGCGCTCGGCGATATTGACCGCGGCTTCTGAGTTGGCGGTTGGCAGTAATACCATAAATTCGTTGCCGCCCCAGCGCGCCACCACATCTTCACCCCGCAGGGGTTCACTGAGCAGAGCGCCAATTGCGTGGAGCACTTCATCGCCCACATCATGGCCATAGCGATCGTTGATAAATTTAAAGTTGTCGAGATCCGCTAGTAGTATCGAGAACGGCTGATTTACCAGACGGTACTGCTGATATTTTTTCTCTAAACGCTGTTCCATATCGTGGCGATTGGGCAGTTTGGTGAGCTGATCCTGATGGGCAATTTGATCGACGCGGCGGGACAGATCTTTGTAGCGATTGAGGCTGCGGTAATGTGAATTGTCCATGGCGATGGCGAATACTGATAGCACCGCAAAGGAGGACAAAAAGCGCACCAGGGTCACGTCGCTGTATGGGGGCATCAGGATAAATAGGGATGGGCCGTAAAACAGCCAGGCGGATCCGGCGAACACTGCGGCGAGGATAAAAACACTGTGGCGATAACCGAAGCAGCCCACCAGTACCGGGATAATGGTCAGGCACCAGAGTAATGAAGAGCCGTCGGATGCCCCTGAAAGTAGGTAAAAATAGCCGCCTATCAGCACCATGGCGAGAACTAGGCGTGCAGTGCGGGGTCGATCAAATATCGAGTGAATGCCAAGACCGACTAGTAGTAGTGCCGCCATGGCCAGATAAAATGTGGCTAGATCCATGTCTCCTTGGTAATAGGAGTAGAAGGCAAAGAGTACTGAGATAATTTCCTGGCTGACCAGGGAAAAGGAGAGAAATCCCCTAGGTATAGAATCTGTGCTGTCGAGTTCCGTCATAAGCTTTCCACCATCCATTGGTAGTAAATGTAGCATTAAAATCTGCTACTAAAATTTCTCAGTCAATAGGCGGGCCATCATGGCCCGCCAGTTCAAGCAGACTGCTCAGTGCTTGTTACTGATTACTTTGGCGCACGCTTGCGTTCATTCTCAGTCAGACGCTTCTTGCGCAGACGAATGCTCACTGGAGTGACTTCTACCAGCTCATCGTCTTCAATAAACTCCAACGCCTGCTCCAGCGTGTGCTTGATCGGTGGCACTAAGGTCAGTGCTTCGTCTGTTCCCGAGGCGCGAACGTTAGTCAGCTGCTTGCCTTTAATCGGGTTAACCACCAAATCATTGCCGCGAGAGTGAATGCCGACTATCTGGCCTTCGTAAACATCAATCGCATGACCTAAGAATAGACGACCGCGAGCCTGAAT
>JAFMBU010000061.1 GCA_017858295.1 Porticoccaceae bacterium
TTTTGCAGGCCCGCGTGTCACCACCACTGCGACTCGCGGCAATAAATTTATAGCATCTGATCATAAGAAAAATGCAATTAACAACAAGGGTGGCAACAATGCGACAAGCCACCGCAAACCACACAACGCTCCATAAATAGAGAACCCATGGATTACCTACCACTCTTTCACAATCTAAAAGGTCGCAATATCCTCGTGATCGGCGGCGGCGAAATTGCCCTGCGCAAGGTGCGCTTAGTACAAGAAGCCAGCGCCATTATCACCATTGTGGCCAAAGACTTTTGCCCAGACTTATTAGAGATGGATGCTCGGGACAAGGAACACGGCTGCAATGGCTTGATCCTAATCACTGCCGGCTACGAGCACCACCATATGCTCAATCTGCCCAATATAGTGATGGTAATCGCCGCAACCAATGATCGTGATCTGAATCGGCTAGTCTCTGAACACGCCCAAGCGGCTAATATTCTCTCCAATGTAGTGGATGACCCTAAGTTCTCCACTGTGATTTTCCCTTCGATTGTGGATCGCTCGCCAATCCAAATTGCCATTTCCAGCGGCGGCGATGCGCCGGTATTGGTGCGCCTGCTACGCACCCGATTTGAAGCGCTATTACCTGCAGGTATGAGCAAACTAGGTTCACTGGCCGGTAGCTTTCGCGAGCGGGTCAAAGCTAAGTTTTCCAATGGTGCTGATCGTAAAGCATTCTGGGAAGAGGTCTTTCACGGCCCCATTGCCGAGCAAGCCTATGCCAATAACCTCGACGAAGCCGAGCGTATGCTGGCCCACAAACTTGAATCCACAGATGAATTTAAAACCGGCGAGGTCTATTTGGTGGGCGGCGGCCCCGGGGATCCTGATCTACTGACCTTTAAGGCCCTGCGACTGATGCAGCAGGCAGATATAGTGCTCTATGATCGTTTAGTGTCCCCAGAGGTGCTGAACCTTGTGCGCCGGGATGCGACCCGTATCTATGTGGGTAAAACCGCAGGCGATCATCCAGTCACCCAGGACAATATTAATCAAAAGCTGGTGGATTACGCCCTTGAGGGCAACCGTGTGGTGCGCCTCAAAGGGGGCGATCCGTTTATTTTTGGCCGCGGCGGTGAGGAGATTGAAACCCTTGCCGAGCATGGTATTCCCTTTCAGGTGGTGCCGGGCATTACCGCCGCCTCTGGCTGTGCCAGCTATGCCGGTATTCCCCTGACACATCGTGACCATGCCCAGTCGGTACGCTTTATCGCCGGCCATTTGCGCTCTGGCAAGATGGACCTGAACTGGCCGGAGTTAGTCCAGCCCAACCAAACGCTGGTGTTTTACATGGGTTTAAACGGCATGGAGACCATCTGCGCGCAGCTTAAGCAACATGGTTTAGATGCCCAGACACCGGCGGCACTGATCGAGAAGGGCACCACTGACCGGCAACAGGTGTTTATTGGCGATCTCGATAACTTGCCCGAAATTGTACGCAAGGCTGGCGCTAAGGCTCCGACTCTAATAATTGTTGGTCATGTGGTGAGCCTTCACGACAAGCTAGCTTGGTTTAATGTTACGGAGAAGACTCAATGACCACTGAATTTGATTACGACCTATTTGTTATAGGTGCTGGTTCTGGTGGCGTTCGCGCTGCTCGTATGGCGGCTTCTAAAGGTAAGAAAGTTGCGGTGGCAGAAGAGCGCTATCTCGGCGGCACCTGCGTCAATGTGGGCTGTGTGCCTAAAAAGCTGTTTGTCTATGCTTCACAGTTTCCAGAGTTATTTCATGCTAGCAAAGGCTTTGGCTGGTCTGGTGCTGAGGCACCAACCTTGGATTGGGCTGTGTTGCGGGACAATAAAACCGCTGAGATTGAGCGCTTAAATGGCATTTACAATAACCTGATTAATAACAGCGGCGCCGACCTCTTTGACGGGCGCGCTACAGTCACTGGACCCCATCAGGTTGAAGTGAACGGTAAAGGCTACAGCGCCAGGGTGATTCTAATTGCCACCGGCGGCTGGCCCTATATTCCCGAATTTCCCGGCAGTGACCTGGCAATTAGCTCCAACGAGATGTTCTTTCTCGATGAGCTACCAAAAACCGCAGTGGTAGTGGGGGGCGGCTATATAGCAGTGGAGTTTGCCGGCATTTTAAATGGTCTGGGTGTCGAGACTCATCTGGTTTATCGCGGTCCCAATCTACTCAAGTCATTTGATCGTGAAATGAGCGATAAGGTAACAGAGGGCATGGCGGCCAAAGGGGTGCATATGCATCTGAGCACCCAGATTAATGAAATTATCAAGACTGACGCTGGTATCTCGGTGGTGCTGGATAACGGCAGTAGCTTGGATGCGGGCCTGGCCCTCTATGCCACAGGCCGCCAGGCCAATACTGCCGGGCTTGGGTTGGAGCACACCAATGCAGTGTTGCGCCCCAATGGCTCAATCGTGGTGGATGATAATTTTGCCACTGGCGACCCCAGTGTTTATGCCTTGGGCGATGTCATCGACCGGGTACAGCTGACCCCAGTGGCGATTCAAGAAGCCATGGTGTTAGTCGATCACCTATTCGGTGAGGGCCTTGCGCGTATTGATTACGGTGATATTCCCACCGCGGTGTTCTGTCAGCCTGAACTGGGCACTGTGGGCCTTAGCGAAGAGCAGGCCAGAGCTGAATATGCGGATATAGATGTGTATCTGTCAGACTTTAAGCCGATGCTCCAGACTCTGGGCGGCGGCAGCGATCGCATTACCATGAAACTGGTGGTGGACCGTGCCTCTGACCGGGTAGTGGGCTGCCATATGGTAGGCGAACATGCAGCGGAGATTATTCAAGGTATGGGCATTGCACTCAAAGCTGGCGCCACCAAGGCGCACTTCGACGCCACCGTGGGAATTCATCCCTCGGCTGCTGAAGAGTTTGTCACTATGAGAGAGAAAGCGCGCTAGTACTCTTCTTTATCTATTTGTTTAAATACAATTAGTTAGGGTTGTTAATTAATCCTATTTGGAGAATATTAAAACTGACTTTTCGCTCTCTCAAGCAAGCATAGGCTGACATATTTCAAATCATTCAGCGTTTTTAAGCTGTCAGCCTTGCTCTGGTTAACCACCACCAACAGCAGGGCGTGGTTAATCTCCAGAAAGCCACGGCCAAGACGGGATAGTTCAGCAGGGCGCTCAGCCACCTCTAAGCGGGCAAACATGCGCGCCATGGAGGTAATAATCAGCTCATCGTGAGCTGTATCCAGATCCTTTAGCTCCGGCACACCAAACATGGCCTGCACCAGGGGCAGTAGGCCTCGCTGATGGGTATAGGCCAACAGCATGCGCTCTACGGCCTTGTCGACAAACTTCTTCAGGCTCATAGTTTCAAGGCGCTCAGCTTCCAATTCCTGCAATACCGTATCAATCTCACCCAGCCATTGCTCCGCCAGAGCATAGAGAATGGCGTACTTGTTGGGAAAATAGTGATACAGGGTGCCCACAGACATCTCTGCGCGCTTGGCCACCAGGATAGTGGTCAAATCATCCTGACCCACCTCCTCAAGCAATTCTGCGGTTACCTCAAGAATCTTGGCGCGGCGCTCCAGAGCGCGCTTTTGAATCGGTGCGTTGCGCGGTGTTAGTGTACGGGCATTGGTCATGGTTAAATCCTGTCGCGAAGGGCGAAGTAGAGCATCCCGGCGACCATGCCGGGCCAGCGCAGTAGGGTGCCGCCGGGGAATTTGCGGGTAGGTAGGCTGGAGATTAAATCAAAGCGCTCAAGCTTGCCGCTAATCGCCTCAGCAATAAGCTTGCCGGCCAAGGTGGCGGTGGGCACCCCGTGGCCTGAATAGCCTTGAAGGTGCCATATATTGTCGCCTATGCGGCCAAAGTGGGGCATGCGATTCAGCGTGATAGCAAGCGTGCCCCCCCAGCCATAATCGATTTTGCTGTTTTCCAGCTGGGGATAGATCTGCAGCATATATTTGCGCACAAAGCCTTTGATATCACTGGGGAAGCCCCGGCGATAGTTCTCGCCGCCGCCAAATATTAGCCGATTGTCTGCAGAGAGCTTCCAGTAGTTAATCACAAAGCGGGTGTCCTGCATGGCTGTGTCTTGCTTGCTAACAGCAGCGGCAAGCGTGTCAGATAGGGGCTCGGTGGCCAGCACAAAGTTATTGATCGGCATAATATAGCCGTTGATGCGCGGCTCGAGTTTTTCGATATAGCCATTGCAGGCCAAAACCAGCTCACTGGCGGTGACGTTACCATTAGCGGTACGCACAACAATGGAACTGCCTTCAGTGTAGCCGACGACCTTTGACTGCTCGCAGATAGTAACGCCGGCCTCTGCAGCTGCTTTGGCTAGGCCCTGAGCATATTTGAGCGGATGCAGGTGCACTGACGCCTTGTCCCACTGGGCACCATAATAGGCCTGGCTATCGAGGAAGTTGGGCAGGGCTGCAGCCTCCACGTATTCCATTTGTTCAAACTGATAGTTATCCCGAAGGTGATGCACCTCTTCCTCAAGCTCTCGGCAGTACTTGCTGCGGTGGGCCAAGTGCAAAATTCCCTGCTTAAGATCACATTGGATCTCATGCTTATGGATAAGCTGTTTTACCGTATCCACAGCCTCCAACCCCATATCCCAGAGCCCTCGCGCTATTGCACTGCCAAACTGCTTTTCAAGGTAGTACTGATCTTTGCGCTGGCCGATTCCCACGTGTCCACCATTGCGCCCAGAGGCACCAAAGCCAACGCTTTCCGCTTCCAGAACGATCACTGAATAGCCGCGCTCAGCCAGATGTAGCGCCGAGGAGAGGCCAGTATAGCCAGCACCGACAATACAGATATCAACGCACTGATCACCGACTAATGGTGGGTAAGCGGTCTGTGGGCCTGCGCTGTGGGCATAGTAAGAGTTTACTTCTGGCATGGAAAAAGGGGCTCAGACTGATTAAGAATTGACATTACCATCTTTTCGAATAATAATTCAACATTAATTGAATAATTATTCGAAATAGACTCTAAATTCAAAACTTATATACAACCTGTGGATAGGTGCTTTATGCAGTCGGAACAATCGGTGGAAGAGTGGCTTAAACAAAATAAGATCACGGAAGTGGAATGCTTGGTGCCAGATATCACCGGTAACGCGCGCGGTAAATTTATTCCGGCCAATAAGTTCGTCAAAGAGGACAGTCGTCTACCTGAAGGAATCTTGGCGCAGACGGTTACTGGAGAGTATTCAGATGATTTTTGGGAGCTGCTCGGTACGGTTGATGGGGATATGCTCTTGGAGCCAGACCCATCGACAATGCGCAGGGTACCTTGGGCCAATGAACCCACCGTCCAGATCATTCACGACTGCTTTACCAAGGACGGCAAGCCTCACCCATTCTCATCACGCAATGTACTTAAGCGCATCTTGGCACTTTACGAAGCTGAGGGCTTAAAGCCAGTGATCGCCCCGGAAGTTGAGTTTTATCTGATCGGCAAGAATATTGATCCCGACTCCGAACTGAAGCCGCCAATAGGTCGATCGGGACGCTATGAAACAGCACGCCAGTCCTACAGCATCGATGCGGCCAACGAATTTGAGGACTTTGTCGAGACCATGTACAGCTATGGTGGCGCCATGGGTCTTGATCTGGACACCCTGATTCACGAGTCCGGCGCTGCGCAACTGGAGGTTAATTTTATTCACGGTGACCCGCTGGATCTTGCTGATCAAGTATTTACCTTTAAGCGCCTGACCCGTGAAGCTGCGCTTAAGCACAATATCTACGCCACTTTTATGGCCAAGCCGATGGCTTCAGAGCCAGGTTCGGCAAAGCATATCCACCAGAGTGTGCTGTCTTTAAAGGATGGCTCAAATATCTTTGCCACTGCAGACGGCGAGTACAGTGAGGCGTTTTATCATTATCTGGGTGGGCTTCAGACTTACACGCCTTTTGTGATGAGTTTTTTCGCACCCAACGTCAATTCCTATCGCCGCTTTACCCGCGAAGTTGCAGCGCCGATCAATCTGCACTGGGGCTTTGATAATCGCACCACAGGATTGCGTGTACCTGATGCTGCACCCAAGGATTATCGTATTGAAAACCGTTTTCCCGGCGCCGATGTTAACCCCTATTTGTCTATTGCGGCGTCTTTGGCCTGTGGCTATCTGGGGCTTAAGAAGGGTATCAAAGCGTCTGAGCCCTTTACTGGCAATGCCTATAACGAGGAGATGCAGATGCCGCGAACTCTAGAAGAGGCGCTGCGCGGGCTCAAGGAAGACAATGATATTGTGGAGATATTTGGCAGCGAGTTTATCCAGCTCTATACCTCTATAAAGCTGGCAGAATTTGAAGAGTTTAATCGAGTGATTTCCTCTTGGGAGCGCGAGTTCCTGCTGCTGGCGGTCTAGCGGCCAGTCAAGGTCGTCTATTAGCTGGAAATAAAGTCGATAATCCAATCTGCCACTAAGGCGCCATGCTCTTGTTCCTGCAGCGAGATCATGGCGTTTTTGTATGTGGCCGGTGGGTAGTTCTTTTCCCGCAATCTATACAGTGCTTGGGCATACTGATGGGAGAACTCAGGATGGCCCTGAAAGCTAAGAATATGCTCGCCAATTGCCGTCATGGCTACAGGGCAGATATCAGTTGAAGCCAGTAGGGTGCTCCCGGGGGCGGGCACTGTTACCTGATCTTGATGACTGTAGAGCAAATTTAAACTCCTAGCGCTTCCATTCAACTGCAGGCCTATATCAGCAGCAGCCTGAGAAAGGTGGGTGGCCTTAACCCCTACACCCCAGCCAACATCGGCTTTCTCTACTTTTCCACCCAACGCCGACGCAATAATCTGGTGGCCAAAACAGATGCCTACAGTCTTCTTATTGCTGTTGTGCAGGGCACCAATAAAGTGGTGAAGTTCTGCAATCCAAGGCTCATTGTCATACACGCTACTTTTACTGCCCGTAATAATATAGCCATCAACTTCATCTATATGACTGGGATACTGCTGGCGATTCACCGGGTAGCTAGTGAATTCAAGAGATTTCGCCTCCGCGCCACGGGCGAGATTGGCGCTAACGAGTAGATCTTCCACCATCTCAGGGTATTCACCATACTTTGAAGCCAGTTCGGGTGAGACATCGTCCGCTCGCAGAATGCCGATTTTGGTTGTCACTGATAGGTTCTCCGGTAGGGCACGTGAATCAAAACTAAGGATGTTCTACATTCACAAATAAGATTCAAAAAAGTACGTAGTTATCTGATATTAATAGGGTTATTTATATTAAACGTCGCGATCTTTGCCTGATTTCGCCCGTTCTTTCATATCTGACTGTATATAGATCTGGTCCGTGGTACCCATACTGGCGTGCCCTAGATCATCGGACATATGCTTTAAGGGTCTGGTAGCAATATCCTGCGAAGCGCCAGTATGCCTCAACCAGTGAGTTGTGGCTTCACGGAGTGCCTTGGCTTCGCCGCCAAATCCCTCAGCCACCATCTTGTCGTAAGCCAAATCAAACCCTTGCTGAACAATACGCCGCAGTTGCCTTGATGTCATACCCCCTGAACCGCGGTTTTTGGCGACCATGGCGGAATTAATCCCAAAAGAAGCGTTCAGTGACGAGCGATAACGCTGATAGCGGTCAATGTAAGGTGAAAGGGCACTGGGCACTGAAACATCACGCAGCTTATTGCCTTTACCTAGCACTTTAAGCCAGTTGTTACCGTCGCTGTCCTGCCAGTAATGCTTCCAGACCGGTTGCCAGTTAGACCGGTCAGATAGCTCAGACACCCTTAAATACAAGGTTTTAAGCGTAGCTATAACAAACAGAGTGCGCTCATGGAGAGGATCTTTGTCCGCTGCCTGCTCGGCACACTCCAACACAAAATCCCACTGTAGATCGGAGAGGCGTTTGATGTTTTTCTGCGTCGCGCCTTTAATCAGGTAGGGCGACTGCTTGCGAATTGCCGGAATAGGGTTGCCAAAGGCATAGCCCTCATCGGTTAAATAGTCGTAATAGGCGGATACTGCTGAGTAACAGATCTTCATCGCCTCGTGACTCAGGGTGTGGCCGTCTTGGGACACTTTGATATCAGTGCCCTCCACCATTGCCTGTTTACGGTCTTCCTTGGCCAGTTTGCCGGCAAATGGCCGCCAATTTTTGTTTTGACGGCTCTCTCCGCCGATTATTTTAAAGCGATCCTGCACTGAACTCCCAACCCAGGCTGCGGGTGGATTGTGGACAAAATCAAAATATCCCTCTAAATCTGGGCGCTTGAGCTGGATAACGCTTTTCCCGACTATGGTCCAGGCCCAGAGTAATAAGCGCTCAACCTCATTGCGGTAACCGCGAAACGTGGCTTCACTTTTACGGCTGTAACTTTTCAAAAAGGATTGAGTGTAGAGAAAATCTTCCCGGGCATCGGGAATCTGTTTGCTGATCTTGTCGAGAAATAATTTCGAGTCTGGGTAACCGTCGAGCATCTTAATCGCCATTGGCAGACGTACAAAGGACTTGTGCGCATCGAACAGTGGGCAGGCATTAAAGGCTTTGGACATTGATGTGGTTTCTCAGGTTTAGTCGCAACGCAGACTTTATCAGCCTCTCCTGGCTCTGTCTAGTAAAGTCCACTAATTGAGATTAGAGGACATAGCGTATTTGTAGGGTTGGCCTCTTCTGCAGCCTTGACGTCCTGTTCCGACAACGGAGCGAATTAACCAACAAGATGTCTATAGTAGTTAAATCGACTTCTGCTAAACTAGCTTCACACTGACAAGGACAACCATTATGTCGCGCGCTATCCTCGCCTTCGTTCTCACTGTTTCATTCTCGCTCACTGCTGTAGCTATTGCTCCAATCGAAAAGCAGTCAGATCAGACCGCACTCTA
>JAFMBU010000062.1 GCA_017858295.1 Porticoccaceae bacterium
TATGACTGCCGACTTCTTGCTCACTACCAGTATCTTGCGGCGCAATCAGCGGCAATTGCATCACTGTAATACGCTTATCTTGCGCCACTAAGGCCATAGGTTTCGCTACTCGAGATTCAAACATCTCCCCGATCCAGATAATCAGATCGGCTTGATCAATTTTCTTTAGCGCGGAGACTGGCAGCGACACCTCGTGGGCAGACTGCACCGCCGATTGCAGATATTCAACTCGAGCCTGATCACCAACAGCGGACTGGGCAATAATGGCCAAGGGCTTAATAGTAGTAATAATCAACGGCTTTTGTATTAACGGATTGTTTGTCAAAGATTGAGCTATTTCTGGGGCAGCCAACACTATTTGAGCAGTCAAGGCGCTCAAAAAAGTAACAATCTTGAGCAGATTGTTATAATGTATCACTTTTTTTAGATTCAAGGTTTTCATCATTAGCAGCAATGCCCCAAAGCATCAAAATTGTATAAGAATAAATTATTGTTATATTATAACATTGCATTTAATGTAATAAACACTGATTCACCGGATAGACTTAGAGCCCATGCTGACCAATTCTCGATTAGTTCACCAGCCCCACGACCACGGCCGCTGCATCAATGCCGCCCTAAGCCGTGCCGAAGAGCTCTGCGCTGCCAGCAAGGCGCGGCTGACACCCACAAGAAAATCTGTGCTGCAACTGCTGTGGCAGAGCCATCAACCCCTAGGGGCTTATCAGCTACAAGACCAACTGTCGGTACTCACAGGGAAATCCATAGCCCCGCCCACTATTTACCGTGCCATTGAATTTCTTCTCGGGCTCGGACTGATCCACCGTATCGCCTCACTTAATGCCTATATCGGCTGCCCTTTCCCAGGCAGTGACCACAGCAATCTATTTATGATCTGCAACCAATGTGGCAGTGCCGCCGAAGTGGCCCATAACAGCCTTAATGAACTGCTGCAAAAAGCCAGTGATAAGGCTAATTTTACCCTGCAGAGCCAGGCATTGGAGCTTTTTGGGCTATGCCCAAACTGCAGCCTGTCCGCAGCTCAAAACCGGGCCTTAAGTACAGAGCGTCCAGAGACTTCACACCATGACTAATCCGCTTATTTCACCGCTTATTAAGCTAGAGCACATCAGCAAATCATTTGGCCCGCGGCCAGTGCTGGAGAATATCTCCATGCAGCTTATGCGCGGAGAGATTACCACATTGATTGGCCCCAACGGAGCCGGCAAATCCACTCTGGTGAGAATTATTCTCGGCCTGCTAAAGCCCGATAGCGGCTCAGTGCAGCCTGCGGATGAACTGAAGATTGGCTATATGCCTCAGAAGATCAATATAGATCCCACTCTGCCGATCTCTACCTGTCGATTTTTACAGCTGGCCAATACTTCTCACAGTGAATGCCATGCTGCGCTGGAAAAGGTTGGCATAGGTCATCTGGCCAAAGCGCCGGTGCAAACTCTCTCGGGGGGCGAGATGCAGCGCGCTCTGCTGGCACGGGCTATTGTCCGCAATCCCAACTTCTTGGTTCTCGATGAGCCCGTGCAGGGGGTCGATGTGACCGGGCAAAATGCCCTCTACTCAATGATTGCCGACCTTAGCAAGTCCCTTAACTGCGGGGTGTTGATGGTCTCTCACGACCTCCATCTGGTGATGTCAGCTACCGACCATGTGATCTGCCTAAATCAGCATATCTGCTGTCAGGGCAATCCCGAGCAGGTTACCCAAGATCAGGCTTATATAGATATCTTTGGCCAAACTACCGCTATCTATGCTCACCAGCACGATCATCAACACAGTATTCACGGTGAGGTGCTCGACAAACAGGGCAAGCACCAACATGGGGAGGGCTGCAGCCATGACTGATTTTCTTCTCTATGCTCTGTTGGCGGGGCTGGGCGTGGCGCTGGTGGCTGGGCCCTTAGGCTGCTTTGTGGTGTGGCGGCGCATGGCCTATTTTGGTGACACTCTAGCTCACTCCGCTTTGCTCGGTGTATCTATCGGCGTGCTTCTGGGAATTAATATCAGCATCACTGTGGCGGCGATCCCTATGCTGATCGCTCTGGGGCTGGTCTATTTGGAGCAGCGCGGTATTTTGTCTCTGGATACATTGCTCGGCATTCTCAGCCACTCGGCTCTGGCAACAGGCCTAGTGCTAATTTCACTGCTGCCTGATGTACGGGTCGATCTTATGTCGCTGCTGTTTGGCGATCTGCTGTCGGTGACAAAGAATGATCTCTGGGTAATCTATGGGGTGGCAGGCACCGTTGTTGTGCTACTGCTGTGGCTGTGGAAGCCGCTGATCAATATCACCGTCCATGAGGAGCTGGCCAGTGTTGAGGGGGTTAAAACCTCGGCGGTGCGAACAGCATTGATGTTGATTACGGCCCTGGTGATTGCCATTGCTATGAAAATTGTTGGTGTACTGTTAATTACAGCGCTGCTCATTATCCCTGCAGCCACTGCCCGCCGTGTGAGCAGCACGCCAGAGCAAATGGCGGTGATGGCGAGCTTGATTGCCATGTTAACGGTTGTGATGGGGTTGGCTATGTCTTGGTATGGCGATACGCCAGCAGGCCCCTCTGTGGTGGTCTGTGGCGCATTGCTATTTACTCTTTCACTGGTGTTTAAGCAGCGAAGTTAACGGGCAAAAGTATCTTTTATCGAACGCCAGGTCTGACGCATAGCCACTTCACCGTGGGGCGCTTTGAAGAAGCCGTGGTAGTGACCCTTGGGGTTGATCAACACCACTTGGGTGCTGTGGTCGACAGTGTAGTTGTCCTCACCTAGGTCTACCTTGGTGTAGGCAATAGTGAGCTGTGTACTGAGCCCCAAGATTGAGTAGGGGTTGCCGGTGACGCCAATAAAGTCTTCGTTGAAGTAGGGCACGTAAAGGGCCATCTTCTCGACAGTATCGCGCTCGGGATCCAGAGACACCATAACGATCTGGAGGTTTTCTTTTTCGCTGTCACCCAGATCTTCATACATGGCATTCAGTGTCGCCAGAGTGGTGGGGCAGATATCCGGGCAGTTGGTAAAGCCAAAAAATACGATACTCCAGACACCTTTAAAGTTTTCTAAGGTGAAGGGCTCGCCGTGGTGATCAATCAGATCGAAATCGCTAAAGATCCGTGGAGTACTCAGTTCAATGGCACCGTTAACTCGCAGATCTTCTGCAGACATGGGCACTGGTTGACGCATCTTCCAGGCGAAGCCAAAAATCACCAACACAATAAAGCAGAGAATAACCAAGACGGTCAGCTTAATACCGGTTTGTTGCTTCATGATACTGTTCTCCAAAATGCCAGTGGTGGTGCTTAAAAGCAGCCAGTTAAATAATCGGTGTGGTCTCTATCAGATAGTGATCGAGCAACATAATCACAAACAACACCATCAAATAGGTGATCGAATATTTAAAGGTTTTCATACCCGAATCATCGTCCTGGCCATAGAGCATCACCAGAGCCCAGTACAAGAATCCCGCACCTAAGACCAGGGCACCGGCCAGATAGAGCAGGCCGAACATACCAGTCAAAAATGGCAGCACGGTAATCACAATCAACAGCAAGGTGTAGAGAACTATATTGATCTTGGTGTATTGCTCACCGTGAGTTACCGGCAGCATGGGAATCTTGGCTTTGGCATAATCGTCTTTGCGGTGAATCGCCAGAGCCCAAAAATGCGGTGGCGTCCAAGCATAGATAATTAATACCAGCAGCAGGGCGTTGTAGTGTATTTCTCCAGTGACAGCAGTCCATCCCAGCAGCGGTGGCGCTGCGCCAGCCAAGCCGCCGATCACAATATTCTGCGGCGTCGCACGCTTTAAATACATGGTGTAGACAAAGGCATAGCCAATCGATGAAGCCAGAGTCAGCCACGCGGTGATCTGGTTGATAAATAGCAGCAGTATGGCCATGCCAGCCAAGCCGGTCAGGGCGGCAAACATAATTGCCTGATTGGGCTGAATGCGACCGCGAGCAATAGGGCGGTTGTGGGTGCGAGCCATGGTATCGTCGATCTTGCGATCAACAATATGGTTTACCGCAGCGGCTGAACCGGCGCACAGCGCAATGCCCAGATTTCCCAAAATCAACACATCCAGAGAGACGAATCCGTCAGTGGCTAAGAGCATGCCAATCAGGGAGGTCAGAATCATTAGCGCAACCACGTTGGGCTTGCACAACTCTAGATAGTCGCGCCAGCTTACGCCCGTTGTTTCTAATTCGGTTTGTTGCATAGAGTCCAACTCCAGAGTTCTGTCTGTTGATTAACGGTCTGGTGAATATTTTAAAAGGTGCTTCATATCTTCAAGTAGCCCCATAACATCGTCGTCTTGGGTGAAGTAGAGAATAACCTCTGCATCAGGCGTCACTACAAAGTAGCGAGTATCGGCCATGTCCCAGTCTGCTGAGGTGTTTTTCAGCAACTGCTTAAACTCATTCAAGCCAGTGGTTTGAATGGTTAAATGAGGATGCGCAAAGCTGAGATCATCAAATTCCTGCTGCTGCAATTGCTCGGCATCGGCAAGGTATACGCGCTCTGCTCGACGGACCAACTTGCCCATTAATATGTGCACCGAACGGGTGTCTAAAATCACTTGGTTACAGGCGGCATCACAGCTGTCGCCGCCGGCAACAACAATCTTCCACTTTGCGGCTTTATCGGGATTGGCAGGGAATACTGTGCGAGCATCCACAGCAGGCTTGACCAGTTGACCCTGATTTGTGGTGCCCAAGGTGGCCATCAGCTGCTGCCGCTGCTCTTCCGACTTGGGTTGCATCAATGTACCGGCTACCATCACGCCGCCAACCATTATCAACATAATCCAAATCTGGATCTTCATGCCGCGATTGCGGGGGCCCTGATTTGTCTGCGCGTCACTCATAAAGCTTCACTCTCTGTCTTTGACATTTTAAATTTAAACCATGCCTTCAGGTTTGAGTTGGCATTGATGGTCAGTAACAACAGCACCAACGCCATAACAAACCACTGTACTGCATAGGCTGTATGTTTTTCTGGCTGTACCGATACTGTCGGCCAACCAGTGGTTAATGCGCCAACTGAGTCACTATCCAACCGCAATTGGTAGGCGAAGAACTCATCGGCAAAAATTTCTGCGGCGCGCTCGGTGGAGATCCAGCCAACGCGTCCCGGCCAGTTCTCGACAGCGCGAACACCGTCATCTAACTGCAGACCACCACGCAAAACCTTGTACAGGGATCCGCGCAACAGCACTTTGCCATTCACCGACTCTATTTCAGGTAGCTGGTTGCGATCCAGGGAGGCCTGCACCCAGCCACGATTGACCAGTATCTTTAACTCGCTGGACGCTATGGTGAGAACTTCAAAAATCTCATAGCCAGGCCTGCCATTGCGCACGCGATTATCCAGCAAAACACGTCGCGATGCATCTAGTTCACCGACAAATTGAACCTGCCGATACTGAAGGTTAACACTGGGATCTAACAATTCGAATGCCACCGGCTGAGACTCTTGGTTGGCCTTAAACTCGGCCAATATCTCGCGTTTTTCTTGAGCGCGATCTAACTGCCAGTAACCCAAACTGATTAACAGCGGCATCATTAACAGGACGAGGGACAATAACTTGGCATTTGGCTGCCAAGAAAAGGTTTCCGCGTTAAGATGTGGCTCGCTGTTCATTTATGTTTAAATTCCACTTTCCATTACCTTTAATCAGAGACCACTATGCTCAAGACTCTAATGCTTATACTGCTGATCGCCCTGATAGCCAGCCTGTTTGGCGGCTTAAACTTTTTGGTCAAGGATCTTGGGGGCGACAACAAAAAACGTCTGCTCTATGCCCTGGGCCTGCGTGTCACTCTGGCAGTGATGTTGGTTGGCACCATTATATACGGCGCCTACACAGGACAGATCAAAAGTCAGGCACCATGGGATAAACAACTTCATCCTGAGAATGTTGCACCCTCTATTCCAACAGCTCCTGTGGCGCCAAAGCCTTAAAGCTCTTTATCCTCAGAGCTTTTTATACCCCTAGCCACAGAGCTAAGCTACAAACAAAAACGGCCAGGCAAATTGCCCAGCCGTTTTTTTACGTCCCGCAATATTCTATCTAGTCGAATACATAGACTACAAAGAACAGCAGAATCCACACTACGTCGACAAAGTGCCAGTACCAGGATGCAGCTTCAAAGCCAAACTGATCTTCATTGCTAAAGTGCCCTTTGATTGCGCGAATCAAAGCGATCAATAACATGATAGTTCCAAGGGTTACGTGAGCCCCGTGGAAGCCGGTAAGCATAAAGAAGGTAGTACCGTAGATACCGGACTCTAGAGTGAGACCCATATGCTGGTAAGCGTGAACATATTCTTCAACCTGAAGCACCAGGAAGATCATGCCAAGCAATACTGACAGCGCCAACCAACCGATAAACTGCTTGCGGTTGTTGTTCTTAAGGCCGGTGTGAGCAATATGAACAGTGATACTAGAGGTAACCAGAATAACGGTGTTCCACAGTGGCAACCAACCTAACAACTTGGCCCAACCAGGGAAGCTCATCGCTTCATCTGGACCAGTAAAGACTGCGTTGGCACCATTTGCCGCTTGATCAGGAGTGATCATCGGCGGCCATTCGGCTTCATAGCCAGGCCAGAGGATAGCGTTGTTGGCAACCGCTGCGTCGGTAGGGGTATCGTCAAATATACCTATAGCCGCATCACCACCTAGCCAGGAGTTAACAATCACTCGCAGGTAGAAGAGGGCACCAAAGAAGGCGGCAAAGAACATTACCTCAGAGAAGATAAACCAAAGCATACCCAGAACATAAGAGCGCTTGAGCTGATCATTGGCCAAGCCACGCATATTCTCGTCGATAACTAGGCTCCACCACTTGAACATCACCACTGCCATAATGGCTAGGCCGGCGGTGAAGAGCATGCTGCCACCGCTGACAACCCAAGACGCGGCACCATAAGCCATTAATCCCATGCCCGTGGCAGTGATAATCGGCAGTTTGCTCTGCTCGGGTACGTAATAACTGCTTTCTGTTGACATCTTTTATCTCCGTGTTGTTATTCCCAAGCGCTTGGGAATTACTATAACTGTGCTATTGGGTCTGCCACTCGATCGGTTATATCGAATATAGTGTAGGAAAGCGTCACGCTATTAACGCCTTCCGGCAAATCCGGATCAATAATAAATATAAGCTTAAGGTCTGCCTGATCGCCTGCTGCCAGAGGCTGATTCTCAAAACAGAAACACTCTGTTTTGTGGAAATAATCCGCCACATTGTTCGGCACCAAACTGGGTATCGCCTGAGAGACCATATCTTCGTCGGTAATGTTGTGGGCAAAGTAGGTGATCTCTGTGGGCTCACCTGGATGCACTACAACACTGTCTTTAGTCGGTTTAAATACCCAGGGCATGGATGCATTGTTCGAGGCCACAAACCTAACTCTGACCTCGCGCGAAGTGTCCACCCTGACATCAACTGCAGTGTACTCGTCACCCGTTTTGCCACCGAGCCCGGTAATCTCGCAAAACAGGTCATACATTGGCGGCAAAACAAAGATTGCAAAAGCAAACATACCCGCCGCACCAAACAGTGACTTGACCAAAACTCTACGGTTAGATGCATCCGTTGACATAGCCTATGCCCCCCTATTTAAACTCGGGGGGTTTCGCAAACGTGTGGTAAGGCGCTGGTGATGGAACAGTCCACTCCAGTCCTTCGGCACCTTCCCAAGTCTTCTCTTCAGTGGTTGGCTTACCGTTGCGGATCGTCGCAATCACGTTGTACAACAACATGATCTGCGCGGCACCATAGATAAACGCACCAATACTGGAGACCATATTCCAGTCAGCAAACTGTAGACCATAATCCGCGTAGCGACGTGGCATACCGGCTAGTCCCAAGAAGTGCTGAGGCATAAAGGCAATGTTAAAGCCGATAAAGGCAACCCAGAACTGCACCTGACCCATGGTTTCGTTGTACATCTTTCCACACCACTTTGGCAGCCAGTAGTAGATAGCAGCCGTGCCACTAAATACTGCACCAGCAACCATTACGTAGTGGAAGTGAGCAACAACAAAGTAGGTGTCGTGATACTGCATATCGGCAGCCGCAATCGACAGCATCAAGCCAGTGAAGCCACCAAAGGTAAACAGAATCACAAAGGCAATACTGAATAGCATGGGAGTTTCAAAGGTCAGTGAGCCTTTGTACATGGTGGTGATCCAGTTAAACACCTTCACGCCAGTTGGCACAGCAATCAACATAGTGGCGTACATAAAGTACAACTCACCGGCGATTGGCATACCCACAGTAAACATGTGGTGAGCCCAGACTACGAAGGACAAAAACGCGATCGCTGCCGTAGCGTAAACCATCGAAGAGTAACCAAACAGCGGCTTGCGGCTAAAGGTTGGAATGATCTGCGAAACAACGCCAAAGGCTGGCAAGATAATGATGTATACCTCTGGGTGACCAAAGAACCAGAATACGTGCTGGAACAATACCGGGTCACCGCCACCAGCAGCGTCAAAGAAGCTGGTACCGAAGTTAATATCCATCAACATCATAGTTACTGCACCGGCAAGAACTGGCATTACAGCAACTAGCAAGAATGCTGTGATAACCCAGGTCCATACAAACAGCGGCATCTTCATGTAAGTCATGCCTGGAGCGCGCATGTTCATTACAGTAGCAATAATATTAATCGAGCCCATGATAGATG
>JAFMBU010000063.1 GCA_017858295.1 Porticoccaceae bacterium
AGCGGCTACAACGATGCCAGTTGGTTTTCGTCGCGCTTTAAACACTGGTCTGGCAATAGCCCGAAAGAGTATCGCAATACAGTGCGGGGGAAACTATTTTCCACCGAGGTGACTTGAGCGCCACCCCGGCAGAAATAATACTGGGTTAATCTGTGCTTAGATAACTCGCACGTGAACAACACCATCGACCGCTGCGATCTGGGCCTTGAGGCTGTCGTTGAGGTCACCCTCTATATCGATAATATTGTAAGCAATCTCGTCGCGACTCTTGTTTACCATATCCACAACGTTGATCTCGCCATCCGCTAAAATTGACAGCACGCTACCGAGAACCTTGGGCACATTTTTATTGGTGAACGTGATGCGCGTGCCACCATTGCGTGACATTCTAATCTTCGGGTAATTAACCGAATTGAGAATGTTGCCGTTCTCAAGGAAGTCCATAAGTTGGTTGGCAGCCATCACCGCACAGTTCTCTTCAGCTTCTTCGGTGCTGGCGCCAATATGTGGCATCAACAAGACATCTTTACGGCCGAGCAGCTCAGGTGCTGGGAAGTCAGTGATATAACCGGCGATCACACCAGCATCCAACGCAGCGACCATATCCGCACTGCTGACAATTTCTTCGCGGGCGAAGTTAAGAATCTTAGCCGTGCTTTTCATGCCCGCCAGAGTCTTGCTGTTAATGAGGTGCTTAGTCGCAGGAATCGCAGGAACATGCAGGGTAATAAAGTCTGAGCAAGCCAACAACGCTTCGAGGTTTTCCATGCGCTCAACACTGCTCGACAGCTGCCAGGCCGCCTCAACCGAAATTGCCGGATCGTAACCCACTACATTCATGCCCAGCTCTAGGGCCAGATTGCCAATCATTGAGCCGATGGCTCCGAGACCTACTACGCCCAGGGTTTTGCCCTGAATTTCGCCACCGGCAAAATTCTTTTTCTCTTTTTCCAGCAGCTTGCTCATCTCACCTGAATCGGTTATCTCGGTGAGGCCCTGAACATAGTTCATGCCGCCGTAAATATCCCGCGATCCCATCAGCAGTGCCGCAACAATCAGCTCTTTTACCGCGTTGGCATTGGCACCCGGGGTGTTGAATACCACTACGCCTTTTTCAGTGTAATCGGCCACAGGAATATTATTCGTACCAGCACCGGCACGGGCAATGGCAACTACGGACTCAGGTAGCACTTCAGTGTGCATCTTCTGGCTGCGCAACAAAATACCGTCCGGATCAGAAGATTCACTGGATACCTGGTAGCTGTCGGCAGGAAAACGGCTAAGGCCTTTGGATGAAATGGCGTTGTAGGTACGAATTTTATACATAATTTTAGGAGTCTCGGTTTTTAGTCTAAGGCACTATTTAATCGCTAACGATTTACTAACTGGCAATTTACTGACCAACGGTTTACGCACTTACTTCGCTATAAGCCCAATCGAGCCAGGGCAACAGCGCTTCTAAGTCGGATGCCTCTACTGTGGCACCACACCAAATACGCAGGCCAGCCGGTGCATCGCGGTAGGCGCCTATGTCGTAGGCAACAGCTTCTGCGGCTAACAATTTAACAATCTGTTTGACCTGATCTGCATCGAGATCAAGGGTTAAACAGACGCTGGTATTAGAAATTTGTTCTTCTTCCTGAGCCAAGAAATGGGCCCAGGGACGGCTCTCGACAAACCCTTTGATCACATCCAGATTGGCATTGGACTTGGCAATTGCTGCAGGTAATCCACCGATCGAGCGCACCCAGTCGAGGGCATCTAGATAGTCGGCAACACAGAGCATCGACGGGGTATTGATGGTTTCGCCACGGAAAATACCTTCGATTAACTTACCACCTTTAGTCAGGCGGAAAATTTTTGGCAGCGGCCAGGCTGGGATGTAGCTCTCCAGACGCTCAACCGCACGGGGACTGAGAATCAACATGCCGTGACCGCCTTCGCCACCGAGAACTTTTTGCCAGCTGTAGGTCACTACATCAAGCTTTTCCCAAGGCATCTCCATAGCAAAGACAGCGGAGGTTGCATCACAGATCGTTAGACCAGTGCGTTCATCGCTGATCCAGTCGGCATTGGGCAGTTTGACGCCAGCAGTGGTGCCGTTCCAGGTAAAAACTGTATCGTTGTCTGGATTGGCCTGAGACATATCTGGCAGCTGACCATAGTCTGCGGTGTAGCTGTTGAGGTTATCCAGTTTAAGCTGCTTAGTGGCATCTGTGAGCCAACCGCTACCAAAGGATTCCCAGGCAAACACATCCACTGGGCGAGCGCCGAGTACAGACCACATAATCATCTCAAAGGCGCCGGTATCTGAAGCTGGCACTACGCCAACTCTGTAGCCTTCTGGCAAACCGAGAATCTCTGCGGTGTCGGTGCAGGCGCGACCCAGCGCAAGCTTGCCGACACTGGAGCGATGGGATCGTCCCAGAGTGTCTATATCAAGATTATTGAGGTCATAGCCGGGACGCTTTGAGCAGGGGCCAGATGAGAAGTTTGGATTAGCGGGTTTATTAAGTGGCTTCATGGAATGCGGTGACTTCTTTAGTTGATAAGCGTTATCAGAGAGGCTGACTTCCGCGGATTCTAATCCGGCTGGAACTGCCTATAAAGCGCTTTTGCTCATTACGAATATTGATCTGGCCTATTAAGGCCAGAGTAAAACTTACTACAACAACTGCGACCGCCCTTACTGTGCGGCGGCGCGTTCCTTGGCAATCAGATAATTGGCAACTTGTATCATGCCCTCAAAGCCTCCAGACATTCTGGAACTGACTCTGTATTTACCATTAACCACCATTTCTGGTGTTCCCTTAGTGCGGTAACCGCGCATCCGGGCTTTGGCTTGGTTAACCATGCTGCTCATGCCAAAGGAGTTGAAGACCTGAGAAAACTTCTCGGCACTGACACCAGCGGCAACAAAAAACTTAACTAAGTCCTGCTCTGAGCGAATCGCTTCGCGCTTCACATGGATGGCTTCAAAAATCGACATATGTACCTGATCGAGAACCTTGAGCATACTGGCACTGTAGTAAGCGCGGGCATAGAGCTCCATGCTTGGCTGCCAAACTGCTGGCGTGCGCTGCATATCAACATCATCTGCTAAGGTCTCAACCCAGGGCTCGAGCACTGCCTCAAAGTTAAAGCAGTGGCCACAGGTATAGGCAAACACCTCGTTGACTTCAATCTTATCCGGGTTCGCTGTTCTTACCACTTGGGGTAGCACTTCATAGTCAACACCAGCTTTAAATGCGCTGTCTTCAGCTGCACAACCCAGTGAAACAGGCAGTAAAAGCAGTAAAAAAACATAAGTAGAAATTCGTCGCAACATAAAAAACTCCTGTAAAACTATTTTGATATCTAGTGATTCATGCAAACTGGAACTGGTTGCACTCTCTCTTACAGAGCACAACGTAAGCGTAAAATCAGTTAAGCCCAGAGATATAGTTAGCTACTGCTTTAATCTCTTTATTGCTCAGTCGCTCGGCAACGCCTTGCATAATCTTGGCGTTGGCACCGCTGGCGCGCTCGCCACTCTGGTACTTAAGCAGTTGGCTGGCAATATAATCTGCGTGCTGACCACCCAGTGCAGGATAACCCGCAGGACCGTTGCCAGTTCCCGATGGCGAGTGACAGCCAGTACAGGAAGGCACACCAGTCTTGATGTTGCCGCCGCGATAGAGATTCTCGCCGAGGGCTAGAGCTTCAGCGGGGTCGCTGTAGCCGATCATAGTAATTTCCTGTGCGCCCGCAATGGTGCGCTGCTGGCTGTCGTAATAAGCAGCCATATCTTGCAAGTCTTGATCAGTGTTGGCGTCGAGCAAGCCGGTCATCTCAACAATCATACGCTCGCCAGATTGGATCATCTGGAGTTGACGGTAGAGGTATTTCTCACCCAGGCCAGCCAGCTTGGGGAAGGCTGGAACCATGCTATTGCCGTCGCCGGCATGGCAACCTGCGCACATTGCTACCTTGTTTTTTCCTGCTGCTGCATCGCCAGATGCTAAAACCTGGGTAGCTGCAAATGTAGCTACCAGACAAATAATCGTTAAAAAGCTTTTTTTCATGGTTAATCAACTCGTGCAATCGGCTAGAATAGGTTGCGTCGGTGCAACTACTTTTATCTGTACCCTAGCCATGTCGGCTAAAGCCGGCGCATTATATACCAATATGCGCCAACTCTTACAGCGAGATAATGACCCTTTATTCATGGATTCAAATCATATCGATTATCAGCGCGTTACATTTCTAACCAGCGCCCCCTCAATCAAGCAATGTCCTGAAGACAGTGGTTGTGAAGTTGCCTTTGCCGGGCGTTCGAACGCCGGTAAATCCAGTGCAATCAATACGCTGACACGCATCCGCGGGCTGGCTCGAACCAGTAAAACTCCGGGGCGAACACAGCTGATTAACTTCTTTGATCTGGGCAACGATAAACGTCTGGTGGACCTTCCCGGATATGGCTACGCCAAAGTACCTATAGAGATGAAGCGGGAGTGGGATCGGGATCTAGCGGAATACCTGCAGTTGCGCCAAAGTCTTGCCGGACTGGTGTTGCTGATGGATATTCGCCACCCACTGCAAGAGTTCGATCTGCAGATGCTCAACTGGGCAGCACAGGCTGGATTGCCGGTGCATATTTTGCTTACCAAGTCAGATAAGCTTAAACGCGGCCCAGGGCAGAGTGCACTGCTAATGGTTGAGCGGCATCTGCGCAATATGGATCCGGGCTGCACATTGTTGAGCGTTCAGACGTTCTCTTCTTTAAAGAAGCTGGGACTGCCAGAATTGGAGTCCGTGCTGGCTCACTGGATGAACTCAGACTTTGTTGATCCCGCTACCGTCTAAACCGTCTAAGTAGTTCAGCGACCTCTGCAGGACTTCACTCGCACCCCTACAGGTGCTCCCTGGTTTAGAAAATTCAGGCCAAAAAAAACCCGGCTCAAAGTTGAGCCGGGGTCTGCGTTGCTTTGCTTGGGAGTTTCAGCGTTGCAGTTGCTTAGTTTTGGGGGAGAGTAAGCAATCATGTCTTGCCCTAGATAAGACAGGCTGAAACGAAATAGTTCACAAATAATTTAAATAAAGTGAAAATAATTTTTGTCCCGAGAGCAAGCCGCTCTTTTACCCGCCCTTTTGAGCCTCTAGACCGCTAGAAAAAACTAGTGCGCCTCATCCCAGTTATCGCCCACACCTATATCAACTACCAGCGGCACTAACAGTTCAGCCGCGCTCTCCATTAGGTCCTTAAGACCTTTCTGTACCTCATCCATTTCCGACTCTGGCACTTCCAACACCAATTCATCGTGCACCTGCATAATAATTTTGCTGGTTAAGTCGCTGTTTTCCAGCCAGTTGTGCACATTGATCATCGCCAGTTTAATAATATCCGCAGCGGTGCCCTGCATCGGCGCATTGATCGCTGTACGCTCGGCGGCCTGACGGCGCATGCCGTTGCTGGCATTGATTTCTGGCAGATAGAGCCGGCGACCAAAGACAGTTTCGACAAAGCCATTTTCCGCAGCACTGTGACGAATATTATTCATATAACTTTGCACCCCCGGATAGCGAGTGAAGTAGAGCTCTATATATTCCGCGGCCTGTTTGCGGTTGATACCCAGCTGACGAGCTAGGCCAAAGGCTGACATGCCGTAGATCAAGCCAAAGTTAATCGCCTTGGCACTGCGCCGCTGATCAATAGTCACTTCGTCAGTTTCGACACCAAAGACTTCCGCGGCAGTGGCCCGGTGAATATCCTGACCGGCACTAAAGGCGGCCAATAGGCTGGGGTCCTCAGAGAGATGCGCCATAATCCGCAGCTCAATCTGAGAGTAATCCGCAGCCACTAGCTTGCAGCCGGGAGCGGCGATAAAGGCTTGTCGCACACGGCGGCCCTCGGCGCTGCGGATAGGAATATTCTGTAGATTGGGGTCCGATGAAGAGAGTCGTCCAGTGGCGGTTCCCGACTGATGATAAGAAGTGTGAATGCGCCCAGTGACCGAATTGATCATGGTGGGCAGCTTGTCAGTGTAGGTGGATTTTAATTTTGCCAGACCGCGATGCTCTAAAAGTACTTTGGGCAGTGGATAGTCCAAGGCCAATTCTTGCAGCACTTCTTCTTTGGTGGAAGGCGCGCCCTTGGCGGTTTTCTTCAGTACCGGGATCTGCAGTTTTTCAAAGAGAATTTCACCTAGCTGTTTCGGCGAGGCGAGATTAAATTGCTGCCCTGCCAATTCCCAGGCCTCGGTTTCCAGCTCTCCCAGTCGCGCCGAGAGTTCCTGACTCTGCTGGAATAACAATGTGTCATCCACCAGGGCACCGGTGCGCTCGATACGCGATAGAACAGGTACCAGTGGCAACTCAATGTCTTCGAAGACTTTTTTCAGTGTTGGCTCGGCAGCCACTCGCGGCCATAGGGTTTGGTGCAACCGCAGGGTGATATCCGCATCCTCCGCGGCATAGGGGCCAGCCTGTTCCAGGGCAACCTGATTAAAGGTTAACTGGGCGGCGCCTTTGCCTGCCACATCGGCAAATTTAATCGTCTCTTCACCAAGATAATTGAGGGCCAAGCTGTCCATATCGTGGCGACTGGCGACCGAGTCGAGGACGTAGGATTCCAGCATGGTGTCAAAGGCGATACCACGCAATGTGATGCCATGCTGGGCCAGCACGCTCATATCGTACTTAAGGTTTTGACCCAGTTTGGGGAATGCAGGATCTTCCAAGTAAGGCTTAAGACTGTCGAGAACAAATTCCGGTTTTAGCTGTTCTGGCGCACCCATATAGTCGTGGGCAAAGGGAATGTAGCAGGCCTCCCCAGGAGCTGTAGACAACGAAATCCCCACTAGCTGGGCGCGCATATAGTCGAGACTGGTGGTCTCAGTGTCGACGGCTACCAAATCGGCAGATTTAATTTTTTCAATCCAGCTGGCCAGCTCCTGCTTGGTTAGCACGAGCTGATAATCTTTCACCACAATCGACGTATCTATTGTGGCCGCCACTGGTTCATTTGACTCAACTGACGACTTTGCTACAGCTGCGGGCTTGGCCTTTGAGCTGGCCTGAGCTTCATCAATCCAGGTCTTAAATTCCATCTCCTTAAACAGGCTGAGCAATGCCGCTTTATCCGGCTCGCCATTCTTCAGGTCCGAGAGATGTAGGGGCATTTCCACATCGGTTTTAATCGTCGCCAGTTTATAGGAGAGATAGGCCAGCTCCTTGTTGTCCAGCAGTTTGGGGGACATAGTTTTGGCGCCGCGAAAGGCCAGTCCAGCCACATCATCGAGATTGGCATAAATATCGTCCAAGCTACCTAAGCCCTGAAGTAAACCCAAGGCAGTCTTCTCGCCAACACCAGGGACACCGGGGATGTTGTCCGATTTATCACCCAAAAGGGCCAGGTAATCGATAATCAACTCCGGGGGAATGCCAAATTTTTCAATCACCCCTGCCCTATCCATGGCGCTATTGTTCATAGTGTTAATCAGCGTGATATGTTCGTTAACCAGCTGGGCTATATCTTTGTCGCCGGTTGAAATCACCACTGGCTGTTTCGCCGCAGTGGCCTGTAAAGCCAGAGTGCCAATAACATCATCGGCCTCGACCCCGTCAATAATCAGCATGGGCATACCCATGGCTTCGATAATCTGATGGATTGGCGCTATCTGCTCGCGCAGGTCATCGGGCATAGAGGGTCGATTGGCTTTGTATTCAGTGTAAATCTCATCGCGAAAGGTCTTTCCCTTGGCATCAAAGACCACCACATGAGTACTATCTGGATAGTCTTTTTGCAGGCGCCGCATCATATTGATCACACCTTTTACCGCCCCAGTAGGCTTGCCTTTGCTGTTGGTCAGCGGCGGCAATGCATGGTATGCGCGGTAGAGATAAGAGGAGCCATCGACGAGAATCAGCGGGGTAGTAGTGTCCATATTTTCCACGAGTGTTATTAATGAAGTAGCGTTAATAGTTGAAACATCTTTAAGCGATTAAACTGCGTAGCTGCAGGATACAGGATTTTGCTTAACCTGTTGACACTTCATAGACCTGAAGAACAAGCTAATCAGTCACTCTACAAGCCCGTAAAGCAGCTCTTAAACTGCTGCGCCAGAGTCCACATAAAACTAGCATAGGCGTCGCCGACCAGAGCTTGATCTAGCCCCTGAAGATCAATCAGCGCCACTGGCAGTGACAAGTCTTGGGCAATGACTTGAGCGTCACGATCTGCGTATTGGGGTTCAATAAAGATACAGCTAGCGGCAGAGGCTATGGCCTGCTGACGCAGCCGATACTGACTTCTAACGCCCTGACTGGCTCCGCTGGCATCGCGAATGGAAAGTCCAGATTGGAGCTTAAAGGTGCTGGTGAAATGATCTAGGGCATCGTGATGAACGAGAAATTGCCTGTCCCTAAGGGGGGCCAGTTCAGTGGCTAGTTTGGCGATTTGCTTCGCGCTAATAATGTTTTTTAGCGGGAGATTGAGGCGCTGCTGAATCTCTGCGGCGATTCGATTGGCATTAGTGGGGTTGAGCCAGACATGGGGATCTGCACTCAACGCACTGTGGGCACTTAATTCGCTGTGGGCACTT
>JAFMBU010000064.1 GCA_017858295.1 Porticoccaceae bacterium
GAAGGCATATCACGATCAGTATAAAGCGCCGTCACACGTTTTCCCTCCAGCTTAAAACCCCTCACCTCGGCCGCGAGAAACTCACCACCCTGCTGCTGAAATAACCTAAATAGACTCCGTGACAGAGCCAAGGGCGACAGCGTCTGAGCACCAGCTGGCACCAATACAGCACCGGCCAATCCAGATCGCAAGTTGGGTTCAAGATCAGCCAACTCTGAGCCATCAATTAACTGATAGTCCACATCCCGACGCTGGTAATAGCTGCAATTTAACCTTGCCGCGGCGAACTGACTGGGGGTTTCATTTATATAGAGTGTACCCTCTTGCCGCAGCAGTGCTCGAGCGCCAGCCTTGTCCACTAGAGGCTGCAAATAATCCAGTGCCCGACTCGACAGGGCACTGATGGCAGCAGATGACTGATCCGCTTTTGCTGGCGAGCTACTACTTAGAAAGCGTGCAAACCAGGGCAGTAAGCGCGGCGCATAAGCGGGACGCAGAGCAATTGGTGCCATCCGCTGCAATAGCATATGGGGGATCTCTTTCCAGATACCAGGCATGGCCTCGGGATGAACTGAACCAACGGAAATAATGCCTGCATTGCCCGAACTTGTGCCCTCACCCGGAGGCATGCGATCAATAAGGGTCACCTGACGCCCCTTCTCTTGCAGATAGAGGGCCGTGCAAATACCGACTATGCCTGCGCCAACAACCACTGTTTCAGGGTCTTTTTTCATGCGTGGATAAATCTCGTCGTCGGACTGCTGGGCAAAAAAAGGTCGATGAATTGAGGGTGAGAATATAGCAATCAATCAGGCAGCGATAGCGCGCTAACAATTTGACTGAAGCACAGGCAATTTTAGACGAAATACCCACAGCACTTAGATGAAAAAACCCCTGCAAGCTTGAGCCTGCAGGGGTTTCAAAATCATCGCGACAAGTTGGACTGTAAATCAGCAATCCCAGAGCTGCGCTCTGCTTAATCTGAAGAACTGGTAGGAACACGCAGACTCGAACTGCGGACCCCTTGCATGTCATGCAAGTGCTCTAACCAACTGAGCTATGCTCCTACGACTCTTCAACGGGCGCATTCTACACAAGCCCCTCAACTCTGCCAAGGAAATTCAAGACAATTCGAACTACAGTTAAACAGGTAACAACTTATCGGCGAATAAGACTTTTTTTTAAACGGATTTACATCGATCTAAAAGGATTTTACATGCTCCAACCTGTGATTATTGCTGGCG
Source organism: Porticoccaceae bacterium (assembly GCA_017858295.1). Taxonomy (GTDB): domain Bacteria; phylum Pseudomonadota; class Gammaproteobacteria; order Pseudomonadales; family Porticoccaceae; genus HTCC2207. The sequence continues at coordinate 1,245 of JAFMBU010000064.1, forward strand.
GCTCTGGTACTCGACTCTGGCCTCTATCGCGACAACTCTATCCCAAACAGTTCTTACCTCTTGTGGATGACAAGACCATGTTTCAGGCGACCTTGGCGCGCTTGCAGGACTTGCACTGCGCGCCACCGATTATTGTCTGCAATGAAGATCATCGTTTTATCGCCGCAGAACAGTTGCGCCTGGCAGGCGCGGAGCACAACGGCATTATTTTAGAACCCTGTGGCCGCAATACAGCACCGGCCATCTGTCTCGCAGCACTACTGGCCAAGGATATAGACCCAGATACCACACTGCTGGTGCTGCCAGCAGATCATCATATGGACAATCCCCAGGCGTTTCTGGCAGCCATAAGTGCCGCAGAAGAATCAGCTGCAGCGGGAGCGCTGGTCACCTTCGGCATTAAACCCAGTTATGCGGCCACCGGCTATGGCTATATAAAAAGCGCCGAGCCACTGATCGGTGGTCAACCGCAAAAGATCGGCAAGTTTATTGAAAAGCCGGATCTTGAGCGCGCCGAGGAATTAATAGCCAGTGGTGATTACCTCTGGAATAGCGGCATATTTATGTTTCGCGGCGATACTTTTCTCAAGGAGCTAGAGACACTGCGCCCCGATATTTACGATGCCTGCCAACAGTCATGGCAGACCAGCGCAGTGGATATGGATTTTGTCCGCCCAGATACCAATCTCTTCTCTGCCTGCCCAGCCGAATCGATTGACTATGCGGTGATGGAAAAAACCACCAACGCCATGGTGATGCCAATGGACCCTCAGTGGAACGACTTAGGCAGCTGGTCATCACTGCTCGATCTGCTACCAAAGAATCGCCAAGGCAATGTTGAAATTGGCGACACCATAGCTATTGAGAGCAGTAATAACTATGTGCATGCTGAAAATAAGCTGGTAGCTACACTGGGTACCAATGATCTGGTGATAGTGGACACCAAAGATGCATTGCTGGTGGCCCATAAGGATCATGTGGAGAAGGTTAAGCAGCTAGTTGATATTCTCAAGGCCGAACAGCGCTCGGAATATATTCATCACCGCGAAGTCTATCGACCCTGGGGTAAATACGACTCCATGGATCAAGGCGCACGCTTTCAGGTAAAGCGCATCACCGTGAAGCCCGAAGCCAAGCTCTCTGTGCAGATGCACCATCATCGCGCCGAGCACTGGGTGGTCGTTAGCGGCACCGCCAAGGTCTGTATAGACAATGTGGAGCACCTGATCTGTGAGAACCAGTCAGTGTATATTCCTATAGGCGCAGTCCACAGCCTCGAAAATCCCGGCAAAATTGCCATAGAGTTGATTGAAATACAGTCTGGGACCTATTTAGGAGAGGACGATATTGTCCGCTTTGAGGATCTCTATGGGCGCACCTGAGATATTAGCCGATTCATTGTCTGCGATTGACTCACTGCTTGGCAGGTGATTCTGACGACCAATGGCAAAGTACTGAAGTCCATACTCCTGCAGGCGTTTCGGATCATAGAGATTACGGCCATCAAAGATCACTGGATGGGTTAGCGCTGCTTTAATTTCGTTAAAGTCCGGTGACCAAAATGGCTTCCACTCGGTGCACACTACCAACACATCAGCCCCGCTAAGGGCCGCCTCTTTGGTACCGCAGAGCAGCAGATCATCGCGCACGCCATAAATAGTCTGAGTAGCTTCCATGGCGTGGGGATCATAAGCCCGCACTGTGGCTCCCTGGCGCCACAATGCCTCCATCAAAAGACGACTGGGTGCCTCACGCATATCGTCGGTACCGGGCTTAAAGGCCAAGCCCCAGAGCGCCACGGTCACACCCTGCAAGTTGCCATTGAAATAGTCCGACAGTTTGTCGAATAGACGCTGCTTTTGTTCGTCGTTTACCGCTGTCACCGCACTTAATAGCTTAGGTTGGTACCCCGCATTGATTGCCGTGGCCTCCATGGCCCGCAGGTCCTTGGGAAAGCAGGAACCGCCAAAACCGCAGCCGGGATAAATAAAGCTGTAGCCGATGCGCGCATCGGAACCCATACCAATCCTCACCTGTTCAATATCCGCTCCCACCAGCTCGGCGATATTGGCAATTTCATTGATAAAACTGATTTTGGTCGCCAGCATGGAGTTAGCCGCATACTTGGTTAACTCCGCAGAGCGCACATCCATAAAGATCAGCTTGTCCCGCTGGCGATTATAGGGGGCGTAGAGCTCATGCATCATCTCTTCGACTCGAGCGCAGTCGGTGCCAACAATAATTCTGTCAGGGCGAGTAAAGTCAGCCAGTGCCGCGCCCTCTTTGAGAAACTCTGGATTCGACGCAACGCTGAACTCTAAATCAACTTTGCGTGTATCCAGCGCCGCCTGAATTTGCTCGGTTACTAAATCGGCGCTGCCCACAGGAACCGTAGACTTGTTTACCACCACCTTGAAGTCGTCCATATGCTCGCCAATAGTGCTGGCCACATTGAGTACATACTGCAGATCAGCGGAGCCATCGTCATTGGCCGGGGTACCCACGCCGATAAAAATCATCTCAGCATGCTGCACGGCCATTGCCGCGTCAGTAGTAAATTTAATACTGCCATCAGCCAGTGAACTGCTGAGATAGCCTTCTAGCCCCGGCTCATAAATCGGCACATGGCCCGCATTCAGGGCGTCGACTTTGGCCTGGTCTATATCGACACAGATCACTTGGTTGCCCACATTGGCGAAACAGGCTCCAGTCACTAGCCCCACGTACCCACTTCCAAAAATTGTTATCTTCAAAACAGATCCCTGTTCAATTGTTGACGTCCTGTAAATATAGACCATAGAACTTAATTCAAAGCTGAATTAAACAATGCTGAAAGCATCGCTCTCCCGGCACTCCTGCTGCGGAAAATAGCGTCGTTTAATTTTTATCCAAGTGAATTTTTATTGTGAAATAGAAATAACTAAATGAGATTTGTAGTAGCTAATAAAATATCTATTCAATAATAAATATACTTGCAAATATTGAATATTCTTAAATAGCTAGCATCGCGCACCTATCAAACGGTAATAAAAAACTCTTTTTATATTCGCTAATGGATTATTCAATAGGTACTAAGTCTCTATAACCGACGCTTGGCCGAAATAGACATGACTATGGCGCGTTATGACAGTGCTTGTGGGTGGTCATGGGCTAATATGATTCCCAGTTGAAATTTTCAGTATTTGGCTAAGCCCCACGCAATAACTGGCTTAGCTTGGCTGCAGGACTTCAATTTTAAATTCAAACTTGTTGTATGAACGTTACGTTAAAGACCCAGATAAAATCGACAATAAAAAAAATAGCTAAATAAAAAGCTGGGATATTTTTTAAACACTTCAAAAACCCTCTATTTACATGGCGTTAAAAGCCTCAAAAAGGGTATTCCTAGCTAGTTAGAAAAATTATAAATGCGGAAAAACCGCTTCAATAGCAATCAGGGGAAGACCAATGAAAACAAGTTCATTTCTTAAACTCAGTAGCTTGGCGCTCGCCATAGCAACTATATCCACCGGGACCTATGCTGCCCAGCTTGAAGAGGTGATAGTTACCGCTCAAAAGCGCGCCGAAAGCCTTCAAGACGTACCCATTTCAATGACAGCCATTACCGGTGAGAGAATGAAGGATGCTGGTATCACAAGCTTTTCTGAACTTTCAGGATTTGTTCCTAACCTTGGCATCTCTGAAAACGCGGTAAACACTATTATCACCATGCGCGGTATCAGCGTCGGTGCTAACCAGTCTTTTGAGCAGTCTGTAGGCGTTTATGTTGATGGCGTGCATTACGGTAAAAGCCGCCAGATCAGAACGGGGCTATTTGATTTACAGCAAGTGGAAGTGCTGCGCGGCCCACAGGGCATTTTATTTGGTAAGAACACATTGGCCGGTGCGATTAACGTAACCACCGCTGAACCTGAGATGGGTGAAGGCATGTCAGGTAAAGTTGCCGCGACTGTGGAAAGCGATGACGGTGAGTTATTAGAAGCACATCTTAACTATTCACCATCTGACAATCTGGGCTTCCGCTTTGCCATTAGAGATCGCAGTGACGACGGCTATATGGATAATGACTTTGCGACCACGGCGAATGGCGCACCTACAGCTATGCCCACTACCGACGAGACTATCTGGCGCTTCACCACTATGTGGGAGCCGAATGACAGTACATCAATCAAGTTAACCCACGGCGAGAGTGACTTTGTACGTGTTGGCGGCCCTGGAATGGTAACAACGTTTGCGCCTGAGACTAATATTCCAGCATCAAATCAAGTTATGTTTGCTGTAATGGGCGCATCATTCCCAGACTATGCAGCTGACGTCGCTTCTGGCGAAATTGGCGCATTCCGCGATGGCCGCTCTACAGGTGGCTTGGCGCTTGCTCAGTCTCTAGGTCGCGATCTGGACAGTACTGAAGAAAAGTTCGAGGGCACTGACACGCAAACTAGCGACACCGCATTGCGTATCGATATCGAGATGGACAATGGCTACAGCTTCCACTCGGTGACAGGCCGCAACACCTATGAGTATGAAGATGGTATGGATGCCGATTGGCTACCAGTGAGCTTTGTTGGTCGAAGCGATATCTCTGAATACGAACAGACAAGTCAGGAATTCCGCATCGCCTCTCCTACTGATCAGGCCTTCTCATTTGTTGCCGGTGCTTACTGGTCTGAAGCAACACAGGATATTGATCGTACGGTTATTGTCGACGGTACTTTGGGAAATCCTGATTTGATGAAAGTTATCACTGGCCTGGGAGACCCAACGGCCGGCACGGCATCCTTCTTAGCATTTAGCAAAGCGCAAATTGCTGGCGCTATTCTTGGTGCACAGGGCATCACTGACCCTGCGACTATCGGCGCTTGGATGGCAACGCCTACTGGCATCGGCACTGTTAATGCTTTTTGGGGTGTAGATGGCATGGCTATGTGGAATCAAGCCGGTCGAGTCAGTAGCTACTCAAATCAAACAGACACTGTTGCCGCGTTCTTTCAGGGCACCTATGAGCTGTCAGATACTCTGACTCTCACTGCTGGTGTGCGTTATACCGAAGAAGACAAAGAAGCCTTTGCTAAAGCAGACCTCACTGCCAGCCACACCGGTTTAGCAACACCGAACGACGACGCATTCCTCGCCGCTCTTCAATCCGCATCATTTGGCGTTTGGGCCCATGATTTCAACGAGAAGCGTTCCACTAGCCAGGTTATCCCAGCAGCTAATTTGCAGTGGGAACAATCAGATACTAGCAAGTACTACATCAGCTATTCTGAGGGTTTCAAAAGTGGTGGCTTTAACTCTGTAGATGATCAGAACCCAAATATTCTTGCTGACGGAACGGTTCAGCGGACTGTGCCGGGTATTGGTTTTGAATACGATGACGAGAGTGCGAGCTCCTTTGAAATCGGCGGTAAGCACGTGTTGTTGGACGGCGCCATGAACTTAAACTGGGCTTACTTCAACAGTGAATATGAAGACCAGCAGGTTTCAACCTTTGTCGGCTTGGGCTTTGTTGTGGCTAACGCCGCAAGCTCAGAAATCCAGGGTATTGAGATGGATATGACTTGGCAGGCAACTGATGAACTGCGTTTAGGTGTGGCAATGGCCTTCCTCGACGGCAAATACGGTTCCTTCGACTCTGCCGGTTGTACTGCAACCCAGGCTTCGGCCCTGTTAGGATTGGGTACATTAACCTCTAGCTCTCCGGTTACCTCAGCAATGGGTTGTCAGCAACAGTTCTTAGGTGATGGCACTGCATCAGGCTCATCTCAGGACATTTCCGGTGGTCAGTTAGGTTCTGATTACTCCGGTTCGATTACTGCTGACTACATTAAGCCACTGAACAACGGTTTGATTTGGTTTGCCGGACTTGATGTTAACTTCACCGACCTGTACTACATGACTGGTGATTTGGATCCAATCGATATACAAAGTGGGTTCGAGAAAGTGAATATCCGTACTGGTATCCGCGGTGAAAACTGGGACATGATGCTGTTCGGTCGTAACATTACCGACGAGATCACGGCTACTGGTGCTGCTGACATTCCTCTGGCCGGTGGTGCTCACTTTAGCTATATGGCTCGCGGTGCAGTTTGGGGCGCACGCCTCAGCTATAGCTTCTAAGCTCCATGTAATTTAGCTAGAAAGCTACAAAGAAAAAGGACGGGTAACCCCCGTCCTTTTTTTATGTCCGAAATTGCCACAGCTCTGACTGTTGATGACAGTGAACGGCCTGTGTTTTTCGCTACCATAAAGCTTATATTTTAGGCACACACCTCATCTATCCTGCGGACCAGACTATGCAAAACAAAACCTCATTAGTAACCGGCGCCTCTGATGGCATAGGCCTTGAGTGCTGCAAAATACTCGCCGCCAAGGGCTCCAACTTAATCCTTGTATCCCGTCGCCAGACACTGCTGGACGAGATTGCCGCGACTCTGAAGACGCAGTATCCCGAGATCAACTGCACGGTTATAGCCGCAGATCTCGCAGCGCCAAAGGCGGCTCAAATACTGTTTCAGCAAGTTCAGGAGCAGGGCTTGGAAGTAGATTTTCTAATCAATAATGCCGGGCTATTACAAAATGGCTTTTTTACTCAGCTCGATCTGGCCGCTCAGGAGAGCATGATCAACGTTAATGTTCTCGCTCTGACCTCATTGACCCATCTGTTTGCCAATCATATGGCCAGTCGCACTGGCGGGCATATATTAAATGTTGCCTCCCTCGCCGCCTGGACGCCGATCCCCAACCAGAATGTCTATGCCGCCACCAAAGCCTATGTGCTGTCCTTTACTCAAGCGCTCCATGATGAACTCAACGCAAGCAAGTCTGGGGTTACGGTCACAGCGCTATGCCCCGGTTACACGGCGACAAAAATGATGGACAACCCGGATCAGGGGGGCAAATTATTGGTTCCCGCAGCTATGCTGCAATCTCCACGGGAAGTGGCGGAACAGGGCATTGAAGCCTGTCTCGCCGGTCGACCCACCATTGTCACTGGGCTGGCCAATCGCCTCACCGTGGCCCTTACTCGCCTGCTCTCGAGAATGACTCTGGCAAAAATTGCCGGACGTTACTACCGCAGCAATATGCAGTAGTGGTCTAACAAATTCTCTATAAAGATAACGCAATCAAAAACACTTTCGAAACCTTATTAACAGAATAAAAGACTAAAAGAGATTGATATGAGCGAGCAAACCCCGAGCAAAATAATGATCACTGGCGCCAATGGCTTTATCGGCAACAGCCTGATGCGCCACTATCAGCACCAGGGTATTGAGGTTGTGGGTGTCGACTTACGCGGTAATGGAGGAGCTGGTAATGGAGG
>JAFMBU010000065.1 GCA_017858295.1 Porticoccaceae bacterium
GAATGGTCTGCAGTGCACCGCGAATGGTTTCAAGCTTATGGTTGATTAAAATTTCATTGCGCCGGTGCAGATCGCGACACTGGCTCATTAAATCCACTACCTGATCCCAGATCACGACGGTGGCCGCAGCCTTATCTTGATCGTCAGTGTGAGCTTTAATTTTTTCCAGCAGTTCGTCGCTAGCCAAAAAATGGAGTATCTCCAGCTTTTGTGCCTGGAGAGTTTCAAATGTGGCTAGATCCTGCTGTTTGAGCGCATCAAACTCGCTGTCGAGCACTAGCTTCAAGGCTTGGGCTTTGTGTACGGCCTGTGTCAGATGGTCTAAGTCAGATTGGTTCATGTTTGCAGCATACTGCCAAGCAGACGAATACGAAAGGATATTAAAAAAAAAGCCACTCTCAAGGAGTGGCTGATTGTCGTTTGCGGCTAAAGCATGTGAGGCAATGAGCCAGAGTTACGCTTGAAAAGAAGCTTATTTACCACCTAACATGCTTTCAATAGCGACAAAGCTTTCCGCAATACGGCGCTCATCCAGGGGATAGTTACCCTCGGCGAGTGCCTGTTTTATCTCAGCGACTTTAGCCTCGTCAAACTCACCAGCGGTCATTGCTGTTTCCGCAGCTTTGCTGAGAATAACTTCATCATTCGCTGAAGGGCGGGGTGCCGCGGAGGCACTGTTCGCTGTCGCCTCAGGCGCAGATTTGTTGTTTTTTAACTTATCCGCGGAGCTGTTCATCTCAACAGCGCTGCGCCCAAGCTTTGAAATACCGTCTGTCATTTGATTGTCCTTTCGGGCTCTATGGCCCAAAGTTTACCGTCTTCTCTTAGTATATCGGCACCAGTTAAATTTTCTATAGGGGAATATTGAAATTAATTTCACTCTAGCCCCTAAGGCTATCTTGGCTGATCGATCGGCGCAGCCCTATCTGGCGACAGTGCTCAATCCCCGGGCCTGACCTACAGCTGTGGCAATCCCCTGGATCTCTTCGCCGGACTCTGTGTTGAGCAGCAGTACGCGCTGCTCGAGGCGCGCATTTTCCAGGGCCAGCATGGTCACGGTAATCTCAAGTGCCCCGGTGCGCACGCTGAGCTGCACATTGTCACCTTTGCGAATGATATCAATTGGCGTCAGATCGGAGAGTCGAAGCAGGCTGCCTGCGGCGAGATTGCGAATGGCCTGCATCTGCTCGGCACTGCGGTAATTTTGCAAGCTGTCGTTGGGCAGCTTGCCATAATAGTCTTGCAGAGCAATGTTAGAGCGGGTGATGGCTTGCCCTCGGGGAATTCCGGACTGGGTTATCAATACCTGGTGTCGCTGCTTTATATCGTAGTTGGAGAGGATCTTGCCCGGGGCTAAATCTCTAGCAGCGCGGGCGCCATCCAGTTGCTCGAGAGTCACTGTTTGACTCCTAGAGGAAGTCGCCGAGGCGATCAATATGCTGTCAATACTGCTGCTCTCAATAATCTCTCCGGCGCCTACAGCCCGGTTCAATCTATAGCCCTCGATGGGGGTGACGAGCTGGCGTTGCATAACCAGATCTCCGGCTCTTACCGCTGAGGCCAGGCTAAAGCCTTCTATAGCGCGAAGATCACTAGCCAAACCAGCAATGGAGCTGGACAGGCTTACCAACTCGACATCAGCGCTGACCAGCTGATGGCCAGCTTTAAAGTTGCCGGTGTAACGCAGGGCGTTGTCAGATTGGTGAACGCTAATACCCAAAAAAATCTGCCAGCCGCTTTGTGGGCAGCTAGCGCGCAGGGTTTTCTGGCTGGCGGCAAAAGGGTAGTTAAACTCAAAGGCGGTTTCACAGGCGGGAATAATCAAACGCCGGTCTGAGGCGGCCACTTCGACCATGGACTTCTGCACCTGACGATTCTCTGTTACCCAATTCTGGGCCTGAGAGACAAGTATATGTTTGTTATCAACACTTTGAGAAATTGTTTCGCCATGACCATTGCTGGCTGTGCTATCCAATGCAATTGCAGCGAAGGCAAGGTGCATCGCGAGGCAGCCGAGAAAGAGCGTAAAAGGTTTTTTTAGGAAAACAAGCATGGGCCGAGTATGAGTGTAGATCGAGGGTGACGCAATACCGACATAGCGGCAATTGCCGGTGGCAAGACTGTGCCGAAAAAGTGGCAAAGTGCAAAGTGAAGGGTAGATTTATAATGCCTAACTATATGATATTAAACAGGTTTCTCAATAAAATGCGGCAACATACCAGAGTTTGGCACTGCTTTTGCATTATCTCCAGAGACGGGTTCTTTTAGTGACGCTTTATATACAGCTCCTACTAAGACTAATCGGCCTAAGGGCAAAAAACTTTAGCGAATTGATAATGAAAATTTTTGATACGGCATTTGGACTACACGAAAAGGCACTCAACTTGCGCGCCCAGCGCATGGAAGTGCTTTCGCAGAATATTGCCAATGCGGATACCCCGGGCTTTAAAGCTCGCGATATCGATTTTAAAAACGTGCTTAACAATGTGCAGAGTAGTTCCATGCGCGCAACTCATGCTGGCCATGTGCGTCATGCTGGCAGTGCCGGAGCTGGTTCCGGTCTGCTCTACACAGTGCCGTTCAGCACCGCGGTTGACGGCAACACGGTTGATATTTCTGTTGAGCATGCGAAATACGGTAAAGCGGCAGCCGAGTACCAGGCCACGCTGCGATTTATTGAAGGCAATATAGCCGGCGTGCGCAAAGCACTGCGAGGAGAATAATACATATGTCTATTTCAAATATATTTGGTATTGCTGCATCGGCGATGAACGCCCAGATGGTGCGCATGAACTCTACTGCTTCGAATATGGCCAATGCCGGAACGGTTGGCAGTTCTGCTGAGGAGGCCTACAAGGCCAAACGTCCGGTTTTTCAGGCGCTGCTACAAGAGCATCAGTTAGATCAGGGCGCGCAGTTTCTTGGTGGTGTGAAAATCATCGGCATGGTGGACGACGCTGAGCCAAATAAGAGGATGCATGATCCGGGCAATCCAGTAGCGGACAAAGATGGTTTTGTCTTTAGCTCTAATGTTAATGAAGTCACTGAAATGGTTGAAATGATGGGCGCAGCACGAAGCTATCAGAACAATGTTGAGGTGGTTAATACGGCGCGTGAGTTGATGATGCGCACCTTAGATATCACCAAGGCCTAGGACAAATAGTTATGGTCAGCACAGTCACAGACACAACATTCTTAACCAGTGACCAATATCTTGAAAAAGAAAATGCGGTCGCCTATGGCGAGGACGAGCTCGGGCAAGACGCGTTTTTGACGCTGTTTACCGCCCAGCTTCAAAATCAGAATCCACTGGATCCCATGGATAACGAAGCTTTTGTTTCTCAGCTTGCCGAGTTCTCCTCTCTGGAGGGGATTAAAGGTATGCAGGGCTCTCTCGACAATATGGTCAATGGCATGCGTCAGGACCAAATGGTTGCAGGTGCCAACCTAGTGGGTAAAAAGGTCCAGGTTGCCGGCGGCAACTTTACCGGTGGCAACGGCGAGATTACCAAGGGATCTATAGATCTGGAGAACGGTGCTCAGTCGGTTATTTTGAGTGTTTACGACCCTGCCTCAGGTGACCTTATTTACCGCGACACTCAGGGCGCAAGATTGCCTGGTCGCGCCGAAATGAACTGGAATGGCCGCGATCGCCAAGGCGAAATCGTCCCTGAAGGTAGCTATTTGATGTCCGCCAGTGCCGTGATCAACGGCAAATTAGAAACCGTGCCGGTTACCACTATGGCCGATGTCCGCAGCGTTAGCTGGGATCCCAGCGCGCAGGAAATAACTCTGGAAGTGGGAGATAACGTATTTGTCGCCCTCGCCGATATAGAACGCATTGCAATTTAACAACAGAATTAGAAAGATCTTTGGAGAATAACTTATGTCATTTTATACCTCATTAACAGGATTGAACGCCGCGACTACACAGCTCGCCGTGACCTCTAACAACATTGCCAACTCCGGCACTGGCGGGTTTAAGCGCTCGGACACGGATTTCGGCGATATTTTTGCTACCTCTCCTTTGGAGAAGGCATCAAGTGTTGTGGGTCGAGGCGTATCGCTGAAAGAAGTGAGCCAGGAATTCAGTCAGGGCAACATCGAGTTCTCTGCCAACTCTCTGGATCTGGCGATCACCGGTGACGGTTTCTTTCCCCTTGAGTCGTCTGATGGCACTAAGATTTACACGCGCAACGGCGCCTTTATGCTCAATGAGCAAAACCAGATGGTTAACAGTGCCGGTCAGGCCCTGCAGTCGCTGCCGGTGGATTCCACCAACAAAGCTGACTTTGGTGTCGACCCTAGTGCACTGACTATTCCGCGGTCCACAGTGTCAGAGTTTTTGCCAACCACAGAAGTTGAGTTAGGTTTGAACCTGCCGTCTGAAGTTACGCCAATCACCGCAACCTTTAATCCGGATAAGCCAGACACCTTTCACAAGACCACATCCTTGACCGTTTATGGCACATCGGGATCGGCTAATCTGGCAACCATCTATTATGTTAAAACCGCCAACGCTACAGCGGACTCCCCTTATAACAAGTGGCAGACCTATGTTTATGTAGATGATCAGGAGGTGGATACGGCACTGATTCAGTCCTCAGACACCACGGGTGACGAGTACTTTATCAACAAGTATGGCGAGCTAAAAACTCGCTCTGAACTGTTGGAACTGCAGAGCACTAGTGCTGAAAGTGAGAAATACCTGATTACTCAGGGGACCCTGTACAAGAAGTATTCCTACGATGTGCTCTCTGAGCCCACCCAGTCGATTCCAGCCACAGCCAAGCTGACCATTGCTGACGACTCCGCTTATGCAGACGCTCTAAATCTAACCAATAACAGCGACGGCGTTGACTTCAGCGCCATGTCACGGGCCGAGCTTGACGGTATGTTTAACCTCTCGATTGACGGTTCTACTTCGGTCAATATTGGCCTTGAGCATCTCGCTGGTTCAGCTACACCTATGTCTGGTGCCGAGATTGCCTTTGAGTTGACCAATGTGATCAACGAGCGCTTTGGCGATGGCAAAAACTTTGATTTTTCAAATTCTGACAACCAGACGTTGAAGCTTTATCGCGGGTCCGATAACTCCAAGTCGGTTGAACTTGATATACCCACAATTTTGGCGGCCCACACTACTCTGACCAATGCTACTGACGCTAACTGGGATGGCCAGGTTGCTTCAGAGCCATTGGCTTATGCGATTAATGCCGCACTGGCAGCCAGCGCTGATTTCTCGGATGTTGAAGTCAGCTACAGTTCGGCTAACCAGGGCTTTCGTTTTGTTCAGAATGGCAGTGCCACTGACGCGCTCTATGTAAACGGCGGCGCCAGTGCCAACAACGTCTTTGGAGTACCAGCGGAGACTCCGTTTAACGCCGATGACCTCACCTCTATGGGCACTATGTTGTTGCCACTGGATACGGATGAGGCGGATGTATTACTCCGCGGCGTACTGCCCAACGGTGAGAATATTATCGCCACGCGCGACCAGCGTTTTGGCATGAAAGTGAGTTACGCCGAAGGCGCCTTTACGGTCTCTTCAGGGACTACAGGCGACACCTCAAGTCTAGCGATGGATAACGCAGGTGAATTAGCGCAGAAGCTCTTGGGTATCAGTGAACTGGGTAATTTTGTCTCCCCCGAAACCTCGCAGATCTACAATGTGCCAGCGGTTCGTGGTCAGGCATCAGCGCCGGCCGTTGTCACCGGTAACCCCATGGGTATAGATCCACGCAAGTCATTCTCGGTCAATTCAGACAACAGCTCCATGACAGTAATTATCGATTCGATCTCTGCCCAGATTGAATTGGACCAAGGTCTCTATTCGATTGGTACTTTCACTGAGCACCTGCAGGAAAAAATAAACCTCATGGCAGATTCCTTGGGGCGAACGGTTTCCGGTATTACCGTGGACTATCAGGATTCAACTGAAACACTGCGGATCACTGGAGCAACTGCTACCGACAACTCATTTATTCAGGTCGCCGGTCATGCTGATTGGGGCTTGGAAAATATTGCTCCAGGGTTTGGTGCAGCTTCGACTTTTATTGAGCTTTTCCCAGACACCTCTGGCACCAGTACCGTTTATGTTACCCAAACCAAGGATGGCGATTGGATTGAGACCACCGATGGTGGTGAGTTCGACTCCAACGATGTGCCTTACTGGACGCCGATATTCTTGGATAAAGGCGAGCTGACTTTTGATACCAGTGGTTCATTGGTGTCTCCAGTTGCTGGTGTGAAGTTAGAGAGTGCCGGTATAACCGGTGGTGATATCACGCTTAACTACGACAACAGCACCCAGTTTAACAGCCCATTCTCGGTCTTGAGTCAGTCTCAAAATGGTGCGCCAGAGGGTGACTTGGTGGGTGTAAATATCGGCGATGACGGTTTGGTTGTAGCCAGTTACTCAAATGGTTCACAGAAATCCCTGGGTAAAATTATTCTTGCTAACTTTGCGACGCCTAAAGGTCTACGTCAGGTTGGTGATACCAGCTATTACGCCACATCGGTTTCAGGTGACGCCAATCTTGGCGAGCCGGGAGCTGCAGGCTTTGGCACCATTCGTGCTGGTGCGCGAGAGCGCTCCAATGTGGATTTGACCGCCGAATTGGTTGATTTGATTACTGCCCAACGAAACTTCCAGGCCAATGCCAAAGCCATTGAGACCAGTTCATCGTTGACTCAGACCATTATTCAAATCCGCGGTTAAGCGCCAAATTAGGCGCGCGGTAAGAGGAATCTGAAATGGATAAATTAGCTTATACAGCACTGTCGGCAATGCAGAGTCAATCTGTGGTGCGCGCAGCCATTACCAACGAACTGGCGAATGTCTCGACGATCGGCTTTAAGAAGAGTTTTCAGATTGCCTCGTCCGCGGTAAAAATTGATGGACCAGGACATGAGTCACGCTTTCAGCCAGGTCTACAGATCTCGGATCTGATTAACCTGACGCCGGGTACGCCGATTAGTACCGGACGAGCACTGGATATTTCGATGAATGATCACACCGTGCTCGGCATTCAAACCGCAACCGGCGATATTGCTTACACACGCCGTGGAGATCTTAAAGTCGGCCCAACCGGTGTACTTGAGAATGCTGAAGGAGAGTTGGTGATGGGGGAAGGTGGTCCGATTTCGGTGCCTGCCGGCAACCTGATTACTATTAGCCCAGACGGAACAGTGTTTGCACAGATTCCAACTGATCCTGAGGCTGAGGCCATTTCTTTAGGCCAATTGATGTTGCGCGACGCCAGTCAGACTGAGTTAGTGCGACGCACTGATGGATTATTCGAGCCTCGTGACGCAGCTTTAAGGGGTCAGGATTTCCCCAATGGACCTCTTGCGAGATCGGTATTGCCGGGCATGCTCGAGGGCAGCAACGTTAACCCAGTTGCAACAATGGTCAAAATGTTAGATTTCAGCCGTCAGTTTGAAATGCAGCTGAAGTTAGTTAAAGAGACCCAGTCGATTGATGAAGCTGGTTCAACAATGATGAGACTTCCTTAGGCCTATAGGGCGTAACTGAAGAGGAGATAGACGATGGATGCTTCACTCTGGATTGCTAAAACTGGCCTGACTGCTCAGCAGACACGCATGTCAGTTATTTCCAACAACCTGGCTAACGTTAATACCACGGGTTTTAAGAAAGACCGCGCGGTATTCGAAGACCTGCTTTATCAAAACATTGTTCCCGCTGGTGGGCAGGTTGACGCCGAGTCAGAAACACCGACCGGACTGATGTTGGGTACAGGTACTCGGGTTGTGGCGACTGAAAAACTGCACGCTCAGGGCAATATTATTACCACCGAAAATGCCTTGGATTTGGCGATTTCCGGTGATGGTTATTTCTCGGTGCAGCAGGCCGATGGCACCATCGCCTATAGCCGCGACGGGTCATTCAAGCTCTCAGCTGATGGCAACCTAGTCACTGCTGGTGGCCAAGCAGTATTGCCTGCCATCACCGTGCCACAGAACGCTGCCAGTCTAACCATTGGTCGCGATGGCATAGTGACAGTGGAATTGGCCAATGGCGGCGGGTCTAGCCAGATCGGCCAGCTGCAGTTATCGCGCTTTGTAAACAACTCTGGATTGCAGCCGATTGGCCGCAATCTGATGCAGCAGACCAATGCCAGTGGCGATCCTCTGGTTGTGCTGCCTGGCGCTGATGGCGCCGGCATGCTGATGCAGGGAGCTCTCGAAGCCTCTAACGTCAATGTGGTTGAAGAGATGGTCAATATGATTGAGACCCAGCGCGCCTACGAGGTTAACTCCAAGGCAATCTCCGCAGCAGACGGCATGCTGCGCTTCCTGAACAATAATCTTTAGGGCTGAATCATGACTATCCTGCGTGCCATGGTAATTAGTGCAACAGCGGCCTTTCTGGGAGCTTGTGCGACGCAACCGAACCTGATGCCAAGCGCTGAATTTGCCCCAGTACAGCCTGCGCCTGTAGCACCTATCACAGCGCCAACCGGGGCCATTTTTAACAACGGCATGGGCCTGTTTGGCGATCTGCGCAGCTATCAGGGCGGCGATCTTAAAGTCGGCGA
>JAFMBU010000066.1 GCA_017858295.1 Porticoccaceae bacterium
TTAGGTCGCTGTTGCTCACCAGAAGCCACCCAGTGAACTGCTGCGGAATAGCCGATCAAACGCGGCAGACGCACAGTGCCGCCCCAGCCGGGAAGAATACCTAGGCCAGTCTCAGGCAAACCTATGGCTGCTTTTGCAGAGATAACACGAGAGTCACAAGCCAGACAGATTTCAAAACCACCACCCAGTGCAAAACCATTGATTGCAGCAACCGAGGGATAAGGCAGATCTTCGATCTCAGAGAACAGCGCATTTGCCGTCTGTGCCCCTGCAATAAACACATCTTTGGTCGCAGTAAACATGTCCTTAAATTCAGTGATATCGGCACCCACCACAAATACCGATTTGGCACTGCTAAGCAATAGACCTCTAATACCCGGCTGAGCTTTAAGAGTATCCACTGCCTGGCGCAAATCAGCTAATGTCTGCTGATTAAACTTATTCACCGACTCCCCTTGGTTGTCGAACTGAATTTCTGCAAAACCATTGTCGATAAGAGTGAGACTGACAGTCTGTCCTTTGTACATAGCGAACGATTTCCTTAATTGATTAGATTCTGCTGATATTCTAGCTTTGTTAGCGCGCCAGTCTATGATTTACTGCGACCATACGTATCCAACACAAAGCCCAAGAGAGATCAGATGACATTGCGTGACAGTATGCATCGACAGCAGCAGAGTAAAGCCCTACTTGAGCAAGCTAAAGGCTATGCCTATGAATACGCCGATGGCGCCGCCGAACGCAATGTCTTTCCCTCGAAACAGGCTCTCGCTGATCTCGAACAGTTTGTCGAAGACCTGCCCGCCTCTTCAGGCGATGCCCCAGCGATTCTGCAACAGCTTCATCAATACGGTTCACCTGCCACTACAGCACAGACTGGTGGGCGCTATTTCGGTTTTGTGAATGGCGGTGTTTTGCCAGTCACCTTGGCAACCAAATGGCTTAGTGATTTCTGGGATCAAAATACAGCGCTCTATGTGATGTCACCGATTGCCTCCAAGCTCGAAGAGATATGTGAGCGCTGGTTAAAACAATTATTCGGCCTCCCTGACGGCACTGTTGCTGGGTTTGTCAGCGGAACCTCTTCAGCAATCTTATGTGGGCTGGCAGCAGCGCGTTATCGGTTATTACAGAATCAGGGTTGGGACTTTAATCAGCAAGGCCATAATGGCGCGCCACCACTGCGTATTATTGCTGGCCGTCATATCCATGGCGCTGTGACAAAGGCCGTCGCCCTGCTGGGCTTTGGTCTCGACAATATTGAATGGGTCGAGGGCGATGATCAGGGGCGCATCCGTCCAGAACAACTGCCGCAATTGGATGGCAGCTGCATAGTTTTATTGCAGGCGGGCAATGTTAATTCAGGTTCTTTTGATCCCTTTGACGCGATCTGTGACAGAGCTAACGAAGTCGGTGCATGGGTCCATATAGATGGTGCCTTTGGACTTTGGGCAGGCGCTACCAAGCGGCTTAAGCATTTGACTCAAGGCATGGAGAAAGCCCATTCATGGTCCGTGGATGGCCATAAGACCTTAAATACACCCTACGACAGTGGCATTTTGTTATGCCGTGATCGAGATGCCTTGATTATGGCGCTGCAAGCGTCCGGCGCCTATCTCAACTTCAGCGAAAACCGCGATGGTATGCTTTACACCCCAGAGATGTCTCGTCGTGCCAGGGCCGTTGAACTCTGGGCTGCACTTAAATACTTGGGTACTGACGGGGTCGATGAACTGGTTTATGGCATGCATGAACGAGCCCTGCAGTTTGCCGAGGAACTCGGGGCGGCAGGTTTCAAGATACTCAATGATGTGGTATTCAATCAGGTGGTCATCTCGCCAGCAGATAACGATGCTGAGACCGATAAGATAATGACTGCGATTCAAGATTCCGGTGAGTGCTGGGTTGGTGGTTCAGTGTGGCAGGGTAAAAAGGTTATTCGTATTAGCGTCTGCTCTTGGGTGACTAGCGCTGAGGATGTCAGCAGGTCGGTGCAGGCATTTATTGCTGCTCGAGATGCTATCGCTGAAATATAATGACATCCGCGCCAATAAACTGCGGCGCACTGCCCCACTGCTGACCCAGATAGGCAAAGGTCGCTACTGAAAAGAAGCTGATATGAGTGGGGTCAGACTTGTAGTGCCAGTTGGCGAATTTCTCTGGGCTGGCAACCAGCTTGGTCATAATCGCCAACTGCCCGCCGGGCTTCAACATCCCCCAGAGTCGGTCTAATTCAAATAGCGGCTTAGCCAGATGCTCAACGACTTCAGTCGCCGTAATAAAATCATATTGTGACTCAAGCAGCTCAGGGCGATTGGCGTAATAGAGGTCATAGAGTGCCACAGTATGCCCCTGCTCTTCTAACATCAACGACAAGCAGGGTCCTGGACCAGAGCCGAAATCCAATCCCTGACTGCCGGGCTGCAGTGTCGCCAAGAGGGGCTCGGCAAGTCGATTGAGAAAGCTACGATAACCTACATCCTGAGGGTCGTTTTCATGGAGATCATACTCCGCCTTCTCCTGATCATTTGATAAATGAAAACCCTCGGGCACAAACACCAACTGACAAACAGAACATTGCAGATAGGCGCGACGTTGATCTCGATGATACTCGACCACTTCCTCGGCAGTGCAAAGTGGGCAGTTCTCAGACGCTTGAATCATGTCGTGATGCATAGGGGTCAAGTCACAATCAGTTGAAAAAAACAAGTCTACCCAGAGCGGATCGCTCAAGGCATAATCTCGCGCCTAATACAGACCATTGCCAACCGGCTATTGTCTGACCAACATTGAATCTACCAATCATTGTAAAAGGCCCTCATGCAATCTATTGCCAGTCGTATCGCTAATGAACTCAAAGTCGGTGAAAATCAGGTTACTGCCGCCATACAACTGCTCGACGAAGGCGCGACCGTACCTTTTATATCGCGCTATCGCAAGGAGGTCACCGGCGGCCTCGACGATACCCAGATGCGTAATCTTGAGGAGCGCCTCAACTATATAAGGGAGCTTGAAGATCGGCGCAAATCGATTCTCGCGAGTATCGAGGAACAGGGCAAGCTGACACCCGAACTGAAACAGGCAATCAATCTGGCTGAGACTAAAACTCGCCTCGAAGATTTATACCTACCTTACAAAGTAAAACGCCGCACCAAGGGTCAAATTGCCATTGAAGCAGGCCTTGAGCCTCTTGCGGATAGTCTTTATGGCGACCCAACCCAGGATCCCGAGCACGTTGCCGCCACATTTGTGAATATAGAACTTGGTATTGCAGACACTAAAGCGGCCCTGGATGGGGCTAAATTTATTCTTATGGAACGCTTTAGCGAAGATGCCGAGCTGGTTGGTCGACTGCGCCAGTTTATGTTCGATGAGGCCAACATCACCGCCACTCTGGTGAGTGGCAGTGATAAAGAGCCGGGCAAAGAACAGGCCGCTGCCAAATTCAAAGATTACTTTGAGCACAGCGAACCTTTAAATACCACACCCTCACACCGTGCCCTGGCCATGTTCCGCGCTCGCCGGGAGGGGTTTATCAGTATTAAAGTGGATATTGTAAGCGCAGAAGATCAAGGCCATCCCTGTGAAAGCATGATCGCGCGCCAGGTCAATATTGAAAATCTGGGCCGCCCGGCGGATGACTGGCTCGGCGAAGTGGTTCGCTGGACCTGGCGCATCAAGCTGCACACCCATTTGGAAACTGATCTGCTGGGAAGCCTTCGTGAACGAGCGGATCTCGATGCGATCAATGTTTTCTCGATCAACTTAAAAGATCTAATACTGGCCGCGCCTGCCGGACAAAAAGCCACCATAGGCCTGGATCCGGGGCTACGCACTGGCGTTAAAGTTGCAGTGGTAGACAGCACTGGCAAACTGCTGGATCACACTGCCATATTCCCCACAGCGCCCCAGCGCAAGACCCACGAAGCCGAAGCCATACTGACCCATTTCTGCGAAAAATATAATGTTGAGCTGATTGCCATCGGCAATGGCACCGGTAGTCGCGAGACCGAAAGTTTTGTTCTGGATATGCTGAAAAATAACAAAGCCTTAAAAGCTCAGGCTGTGATGGTCAATGAAGCCGGTGCGTCGATTTATTCGGCCTCTGAATTTGCCGCTAAAGAATTTCCCGACCTAGATGTCACCATTAGAGGTGCAGTCTCTATCGCTCGTCGCCTGCAGGATCCATTGGCTGAGCTGGTTAAAATTGACCCCAAATCCATAGGTGTGGGCCAATATCAACATGATGTCAGTCAGGTAAAGCTGGCTCGCAGCCTCGATTCAGTTATTGAAGACTGTGTAAATGCCGTGGGTGTTGAGGTAAATACCGCCTCCTCTGCCCTGCTGCGCCGAGTCTCTGGTCTGAGCCAGACTATCGCCGATAATATAGTCGACTACCGGGATCAGCAGGGAGCCTTTAAGAGCCGTGAACAGCTCAAATTAGTCAGCCGTTTTGGCGAGCGCACCTTTGAGCAGGCAGCCGGATTTTTGCGCATTGCCAATGGCGACAATCCCTTAGATGCTTCAGCGGTTCACCCAGAGACCTACTCCTTAGTGGAGCGCATTGCTGAAGCCAATAAGACCACTCAGCAAGCGCTTTTGGGCAATAGCACGCTGCTGCGTAAACTGGATCCAGCAAATTATGTGGATACTCAGTTTGGATTGCCCACTATTACCGACATACTCAGCGAACTGGATAAGCCAGGGCGCGATCCCCGCCCCGAATTTAAAACGGCCACCTTTAAAGAAGGCATAGAAACGATCAAGGATCTGGCGCCCGCCATGCTCCTTGAGGGTGTGGTGACCAATGTCACCAATTTTGGTGCTTTTGTGGATATTGGCGTGCATCAGGATGGATTGGTACATATTTCAGCTATCGCCAATCGCTTTGTTAAAGACCCACACGAGGTGGTCAAGACCGGCGATATAGTCAAAGTCAAAGTGATGGAAGTGGATATTGCCAGAAAGCGTATCGCCTTAAGCATGCGTACTGATGATGAAGTGACCCCGGAGGATTCTGCTAAAAAGTCGAATGGAAAGGGAAATAATGCTTCAAAGTCTAAGCCCCAAGCTGGCGCTAATCCCTCACAGAAACACGGCAAGTCACAGAGTCGTCCGACGGCCCGAGCACCAAAACCTCAGGCCAAAGGGAGCATGGCGGCACTCTTTGAAAAGGCTCTAAATAAGCCCTAGGGATAAGGATAAAAGGCATCAACAAAGGTAAAAACTCTGCTCAATTTAGCTTCCCCAGGGCCTAATAAAACTAAGCCGCGAGGATTGCTAAAAAGTTATGAATTATTTGCCGGATAATTGTATTTCGCATTGACGGTAACCGGTCCGATCAGTATTATGCGCCCTCTCGTAAGAGACCGCATGGTAAGACATTCGGGAATTAGCGCAGCCTGGTAGCGCGCCTGCTTTGGGAGCAGGATGTCGGGGGTTCGAATCCCTCATTCCCGACCACTTTCCGGCTTTGTAAAATGCGCCCGTAGCTCAGCTGGATAGAGCAACGGCCTTCTAAGCCGTGGGTCGCAGGTTCGAATCCTGCCGGGCGCACCATCTTTATCAGATGGGCCCACATGTAGGACTGGTCAAGCAGTAATACTCAATGGTGGACGTAGCTCAGTTGGTAGAGCCCCGGATTGTGATTCCGGTGGTCGCGGGTTCAATCCCCGTCGTCCACCCCATTTTGTCAGGCGCTTACCAAACCCTCTTTTTGCATCTCTTCTATAAAATTTTCTTATGCTCGATAAAAAAGGTTGCTTTAGCCACTAACCATGCCTATTTTAACGCCTTTATTTTATTGCGCTATTTACTCTATTTTATTCTAATTAAACAGGTCGAAAAATGTCTGCACTGATTCTTGACGGTAAATCTCTCGCGGCTAAAACCGAAGCCGAATTATCTCAGCGTGTTGCTGCCCTTAAAGCAGCCAATAATGGTCAGGCCCCTATACTGGCCACTATTCTGGTGGGCGGCGATCCTGCATCAGCCACTTATGTAAAGATGAAGCAGAATGCCTGTAAGCGTGTTGGTATGGAATCAATCGCTGTAGAGATGGCGGATGACACCAGCACCGAGCAGTTGCTGGCAAAAATTGAAGAGCTAAACAACAATCCTGACTGCCACGGTATCCTGTTGCAGCACCCAACACCCAAGCAAATTGATGAGCGCGCCTGTTTTGATGCCATTGCACTGGCCAAAGATGTGGACGGCGTGACCTGTCTCGGCTTTGGTCGTATGGCCATGAATGAGGAAGCCTACGGCTCCGCGACGCCGCAGGGCATTATGCGGATCCTCGAGGGCTACAATATTGAGATGTCAGGAAAGCACGCCGTTGTTGTGGGTCGCAGCCCTATTCTTGGCAAGCCAATGGCACTGATGCTGTTAAACGCCAATGCCACTGTGACTATCTGTCACTCGAAAACCGAAAACCTTCCAGATTTGATTAAGCAGGCTGATATCTTAGTCGGTGCAGTAGGTCGACCTGAGTTTATTAAAGCTGAGTGGATCAAAGATGGCGCAGTGGTGGTTGATGCGGGCTACCACCCTGGCGGCGTTGGCGATATTGAACTGGCGCCTCTGGTGGATCGCGTCGCCTCTTATACGCCGGTTCCCGGTGGCGTGGGCCCAATGACTATCAATACCTTGATCCTGCAATCAGTTGCTGCGGCGGAAAAAGCCCTAGCCAGCGGCCACTAACTAAGCTGCAGCGGCTAATTTAGCAGGCATTGCCTAAGACTTACCGCTGATCTTCTTGATCATCGCTGCAATAGAGTCCCGGGCGTAGGGTTGGTTGATCGACCAAACCTGCGCCGCGGTTTCAATCTCCAACATCTCCTTGTGACTATTCGTGCCCCCTGCTGTGCGCAAAGTCTGTTTGGTACGCAACAACAGTTCTTTCGGCAAGTCGCGAATATTCGCGGTAAATTCAAAGGCCTCGGCAACCAACTCCTCATCGGCGACACATTTCCAGGCCAAGCCTTTTTCAACCGCCTCGCGACCATTTAAGGATTGCGAAAAAAGTAACATACCCGCCGCCGTGTTCCAGTTAACCAACTGTCGCAACATCCAAGTATTACCACCGCCAGGGTGCAGGCCCAGGCCAAAGAAGCGCGGTTCAAAACGCGCGCTCTCAGTGACAATACGCACATCGCAACCCACAGCCATATTAAAGCCCGCGCCAACAGCTGCGCCATTTACCGCGGCTATGGTGGGTAATTTACAGTTGGCGATGCTTAAGAAGCCGCTATAAATCGACTCAAGGATCTCTTGATCGGGAATCAGATCACTCAGCTGACCGCCAGCACAGAAAGCGCGACCACTGCCGGTGACGATTAGGGCCTTAACCTCAGGATGCTCTTCCGCCTCTTTGACATAGCGAACAATCTCCGCGCAGACTTCAAGGGTCAGCATATTGCGTTTATCGGGATTATTGAGCGTAAGCAATGCCGCGTTATCGCGAATTTCAAACAACACCTGTGACATAGGATAAGTCTCTTTAAGGGCTAAAACGCAAGGATAGCACTACAATGCTTCTATGGTGCAATGACATACCGTATAGTCTCGCGAATACTGGGAATACAAAATCCCTTGGCAATGGAATACTATTTTGACGCTGCAAAACAGACCCTATCACTACTCCGCCGAGTGCCTTGTGGCTCATCGTGGCCTACAAGCTGGATACCCAGAAAACACTGCATTGTCAGTGCAAAAAGCGATTGAAGCCGGAGCTCTGTATGTGGAAATTGATATTCAGCTGAGCCTCGACAGACAGCCAATGGTCTACCACGATATCAGTCTTAAGCGTGTCAGCGGTCAAAACGCCATGATCTCATCGCTAACCTGCAGTGAACTAGTGGCACTGCCCGCCTATGAACCTGAACGTCTTGGCAACCAGTTTATCGACGAAACCATTTCATCATTGGCCGCGGTGGTAGAAATCATTCTCAGCCATCCCCAGGTCACCTTGTTTGTCGAGCTAAAAGAAGAATCCATCGCCGAATTTGGCGCCCAGACAATGCTAGAGAATGTCTGCCAAGTACTTCAGCCAATCCGTGATCGCGCCGTATTAATTAGTTTTGACTACCAAATTATTGCCAGCGCCAAGGCCAATGGCTGGCCACAGGTTGGGCCAGTGCTGCTGGAGTGGAGCCATATTTACAGCGCCGAAATACAAGCTATAGCTGGCGACTATACGTTTGTTGACTACAAGATTATTCCCGAGACGGAAACCCTAGATAAACTAACCAGCAAGCTCGTCGCCTACGAAGTGGGCACTGGGCAACTCGCAAATAAACTGGCAGAGCGCGGTGTTGCCATGTTTGAAACCTTTGATATTGCCAGCCTGCTCAATGACCGGGACCAGAATGAATAACCCTAACTCCGATCTTGAGCCAAAAACCTACGATCTCTGTGTTATCGGCGGCGGTATTCAAGGCGCCGGAGTAGCTCAGGCGGCAGCAGTCAGCGGTCTTTCAGTTGCTCTGATTGAGAAGAGCGACTGGGGCGCAGGCACATCCTCCAAGTC